>JANLSL010000043.1:0-8038 GCA_031362385.1 Alphaproteobacteria bacterium
CTAGGTAACAAAATAAGGTCAGATACGAATGGCTCTGCTGGTTCCAATCATCAACGTGTTCGACATTCTTTTGGGAATGTATTGGTGGGTCATCATCATCTCGGTGGTGATGAGCTGGCTCGTACAGTTTAACGTGATTAATACCCAAAACCGCGTGGTCTACATGATTGGCAGCGCGGTTAACCAAATGACCGAGCCCCTATTGCGCCAAATCCGCAAATACGTGCCGATTTTCGGGGGCATGGATTTTTCGCCGGTGATCTTGCTGTTGGCCCTGTATTTGGTACGCGAGTATTTGGCCGTCTTCCGGGGCTGGCTGTTGGCGGGCTGAGAGCACGCATGGCCGCCCCTATCATCATTGACGGCAAAGAAGCCTCAAGCCGGTTGAAAACGGCAATCGCTGCATCTGTGGCTGATCTCAAAGCTAAACATAATATCGTGCCCGGGCTGGCCACTGTGCTGGTGGGCGAGGACCCAGCCAGCCAAGTTTATGTGCGCAGTAAGCAAAAGACCGCCACCGCAGCGGGCATGAACTCATTCCAACACGATCTGCCTGCGACGACCTCACAAGAAGATTTGCTCGCTGTGGTGCACAAGCTCAATGCCGACAAAACTGTAAACGGTATTTTGGTGCAGTTGCCATTGCCAAAACACATCGATCAATTCGCGGTCATCACTGCCATTGACCCCAGCAAAGATGTTGATGGCCTACACCCCATCAGCGCCGGGCGGTTGCTCTCGGGGGGTGACACCTTCGTGGCCTGTACCCCAACCGGCTGCGTCATGCTGATTGCCGATGTGATGCCAAGTATCGCTGGTAAGCATGCGGTGGTGTTGGGTCGATCTATTCTGGTGGGCAAACCAGTCTCGTTGTTGCTGTTGAATGAAAACTGCACCGTCACCATGGCGCACTCCAAAACTCAAGACCTTCCAGCCCTGTGCCGCCGTGCCGATATTCTGGTGGCCGCCGTTGGTAAAGCTGAAATGGTCAAAGGCGATTGGATCAAGCCTGGCGCTATCGTGATTGATGTTGGAATTAATCGCCTGCCGACACCTGATGGCAAAGGCAGATTGGTGGGCGATGTGGACTATGCAGCGGCTTCAAAAGTTGCTGGAGCGATCACCCCGGTTCCCGGCGGCGTCGGGCCCATGACGATTGCGTGCTTGATGCTCAACACATTAAAGGCCGCCTGCCACCACCACGGCATTAAAGATGTTGCGGTGCCGGTGCGGCTACCGCCTCGTTCTACTTTAAATTGACAACCGCCGGCGGGCCCCAGAGCGTTTTAGGGCGAAGTGTACTTCGGTTCGCCCGATAAAAACGCGACCACACAAGACTCTAGAGCGCGACTTCGATTCAATTAAAAGCAATCGCGCTCTAAGTAAACTTTGAAAAATCCGCCGGGCGTTTGGCAAAGAACGCCGCCACAGCTTCTTGAAGCTCTGCCGATTGCAGCCGTGCGCTGAATACTTTGGCTTCAGCAGCAATCGTGGCTTTGATATTCGCAAGATCACCGCGTATCAGCGCTTTGGTTTCACGCAGCGCAGCGGGCGGTTTAGCAGCCAACATCGCTGCTTTAGCTTTGACAGCGGACTCTAACTGATCTGCCGGCACCAGTGCGCCAATCAGTCCCAATTTTAATGCGGTTTCGGCATCGAATGCCTCGCCGCTCATCAGCAATTCCTGTGCTTTGCGTGTGCCCACAAAGCGCGGCAGCAGCAAGCTCGATGCAAATTCCGGTACCAAGGCTAAATTCACAAATGGCAATGCAAACTTGGCTGTTGGTACGCCAATCGCGACGTCACAATGCAAAAGTAATGTGGTACCGATTCCCACCGCCACGCCGTTCACGCCAGCGATGACGGGCTTTTTGAAACTCGCCAGCGCATCCATAAATGCAAATACCGGTGCGCCGGGGTCTTTGGGCGGGTTCTCAGCAAAATCTTTGAGGTCATTGCCCGCCGTGAATGAATCCCCCGAGCCGGTGATGATCATCACTTTCACAGAAGTATCAGTGTCGGCTGCGCGTAATGCGTCAGCCATCGCCGAATACATGACTGCCGTAATGGCGTTCTTCTTATCCGCGCGGTTCAAGCGCAAGGTCAGGATCGCGCCGTCTTGCTGAGTCTGGATCAGGTCGGTCACGGCTGTCTCCGTCGGTCTAAAATTTTAGCGCACGCGCACTATCCACCGGCCATCTTGCCCAGGCGCAGGCGCAGGGCATTGAGCTTAATGAACCCACCGGCGTCGTGCTGGTCGTAGACCGAGTCTTCTTCGAAGGTCACGTAGTCCATGCGGTAAAGCGAATTGGGTGACTTACGCCCCACCACCGACGCCATGCCCTTAAACAGCTTTAATCGTACCACGCCGTTGACGCGCCGTTGGGTTTGGTCGATGGCGGCTTGCAGCATTTCGCGCTCAGGCGCAAACCAGTAGCCAGTGTAAACCATGTTGGCATAGCGCGGCATCAACTCGTCTTTCAGGTGCATGGCTTCGCGGTCAAGCGTGATCGACTCAATGCCGCGGTGGGCCGCATGCAACACAGTACCGCCGGGGGTTTCATACACACCGCGGCTTTTCATACCGACGTAGCGATTTTCGACCAAATCCAAGCGGCCCACGCCATGCTTGCCGCCCAGCTGGTTCAGCTTGGCCAACAGCTGAGCGGGCGAAAGTTTTTCGCCGTTCACTGCAATGGCGTCACCCTTGGCGAATTCGATCTCGATATATTCTGGCTGGTCAGGTGCTTTTTCAGGCGCCACGGTCAGCCGGAACATATCGTCATCGGCCTGCATCCATGGGTCTTCCAGCGCTTTGCCTTCGTATGAGATGTGCAACAAGTTGGCATCCATCGAGTAGGGCGCTTCGCCGCGCTTGTCTTTGGGAATCGGAATCTGGTGCTTTTCGGCGTACTCAATCATTTGGGTGCGCGAGACCATGTCCCACTCACGCCACGGCGCAATGATTTTTACTTCGGGCTTCAGCGCATAGGCCGTCAGCTCAAAGCGCACCTGGTCATTACCCTTGCCAGTGGCGCCGTGCGAGATGGCATCTGCACCAGTTTCGTTGGCAATTTCGACCAAGCGCTTGGCAATCAAAGGCCGCGCGATAGATGTGCCCAACAAGTACACGCCTTCATACAGCGCATTGGCGCGGAACATCGGGAACACGAAGTCGCGCACGAATTCTTCTTTTAAGTCTTCGATGTAAATTTGCTTGATGCCCATCAGCTCGGCTTTTTTGCGCGCGGGTTCCAATTCCTCGCCCTGGCCCAAGTCGGCGGTGAAGGTCACGACCTCGCAACCCTTTTCCACTTGCAGCCAGCGTAGAATGATCGAGGTGTCCAGCCCACCTGAATAGGCCAGCACGACTTTTTTCGGGTTCTTCTTTGCGGGGGCGGACATCGTCATCAACTCATTTTAAAAGAAGGGGTGGGGGGTCAAACGCGCGCGCAGTATAGGCAGGGCGAAGGGGTGGGCAAGGTGTCGTCGATGAAGATTTTACGCTGTAAGGCCCGCTTCTTTCTCAGCCCAGGCACTTTGCGCAATTTTGCGTTCCTCGGCTTCACGTTCGCGCATTTCTTTGGCCGACAGCCGCTCAGAGTCGGTGCGCAACTGGCCACAGGCCGCCAGAATATCGCGGCCCCGCGGTGTGCGAATGGTCGCCGTATAACCCGCTTTATAAAGCGTGTCAGAAAAACTGCTGACGGTTTCAGGGTCTGAGCACACGTACAATGATCCCGGCCAGGGGTTGAAGGGGATCAAGTTAAACTTAGCTGGAATGCCCTTCACTAACTTGATCAATGCCTTGGCATGAGACTGAGTATCGTTGATGCCTTTCAACATCACATATTCGAATGTGATGCGGCGCGAATTCTGTAGTCCCGGGTAATCGCGGCACGCAGCCATTAATTCTTTGAGCGGATATTTTTTATTGATGGGCATAATGGCGCTGCGGGTATCGTCGTCGGGGGCATGCAGCGAGATGGCAAGGTTGACGCCCAACTCTGCACCGCACCGGCGAATCTCAGGGGCGACGCCCGAAGTTGAAAGTGTAATGCGCCGTTTGCCAACTGCGATGCCATCGTCGGCCATAACGATTTTGAGCGCCTTGGCAACGTTGTCGAAATTGTACAAGGGCTCGCCCATGCCCATCATCACGATATTCGAAAGCATGCGCCGCTCATCCGTCGGTGTCGGCCACTCGGCGTAGCTATCGCGCGCGGTCATGAACTGCCCGACGATTTCGCCTGGCGTGAGGTTACGCACCAAGCGTTGTGTGCCGGTATGGCAGAAACGGCATGTCAGGGTGCAGCCCACTTGGCTGGAAATGCACACGGCACCCCGGTCATCCTCAGGAATGAAAACGGTCTCAGCTTTTTGGCCGTCGCTAAAAGCCATCAGCCATTTGCGTGTGCGATCAACCGATGTTTGTTCGCGAACGACATTGGGGCGGCCCACGACAAACCGATCATCAAGCTTCTGGCGCAGCTCTTTGCCCAGATCCGTCATGTCGGAAAATGATTTCGCCCCGCGATGATAAATCCAGTGCCACAGCTGTTTGGCCCGAAATGCCTTTTCGCCGAGTTCCGCCAAAGTGGCGGCCAGCTCTGGCCGGGTCAGCCCGACCAGGGCCGTGCGGGTTTCGGTTAATGATGGCGTGGCGTCTTTGGGGCTCATAATGCGGTCCTATACGCTTAAAACCCCTGCGCTGACAAACTTTACGCTGTTATCTCATAATCCTTAACGGTGGCATCAACCGAGGCCTTGGTACGCCTAAGCCCTTGGCCAGTATGACTTCTTGTCACTCCCGGCGCTGGGCGATAAAACTAACCAGTCCCATTCGGGGCGTGGGCGATGCGTACGACGGGGAGTGCGGCGGGATGATGTTCAAAGGTCAAGTTTTACGCAGGCTCAATTTGCGCCTCGGTGCACTTGTTGGTGTGGCCGGTTTGATGGGTGCTTGTGCCGCCACTGACAATGTTGATGTTGTGCGCGCCCTGCCAAACAAAGGGGCCCAGTTCCACACCGCATTACAAAAAGACTATTCCGATCTTGCCGCTGCCGAGCGCGCCGAGGCTGATTGGATCGACACAGTTTTTTTCACCAAGCGCGCTTTGCGTGCGGCTGATGGCGAAACTTTTCCGCCCCAAATAGTGAGTGAGCGGCGCATTCCAGCACCAGCCGTGCGCGATATTTCTGAAGCCCGCGCACGCCTGATGGCGGTGCTGACCGATGACAACCGCAAAGCCATGCCGACGCAGGCTTCGCTTGCCCAAACCGGCTTTGATTGCTGGATGGAAGAACAGGAAGAAGATTTCCAGCCAGACGATATCGCCGCCTGTAAGCGCACATTTAATGCCGCGCTGGTTGCGTTAGAAAAAGGCGCGGTCGAGCGCCCTGCGACACCACCCGCACCCGTTGCAGCCGCCCCAGTGCCCAGCCAATTCCAAGTCTTGTTCGACTTTAATAGCTCTGCGCTCAACCCCGAAGCGCGCAAGACTGTGGGCGATATTGGGCTTGCGTATAAAAAATATAATCCGGCCACCGTGCTGGTGGTTGGTCATACCGATACCTCTGGCTCAAGCGATCACAACATCGCACTTTCGCAAAAACGTGCCGAAACTGTGGCCAATGCACTAACACGCGAAGGTGTCGCCCAAAATAAAATGCGCATTGAAGCTTACGGCGAAGAACGCCCAACGGCAAAAACCGGCGACGGCGTCAAAGAACAAAAAAATCGCCGCGTCGATGTGGTGTTTGAGAAATAAAATCTATCTTGCGTCAGTCGATAAATCTTTGATGCTGGGGGCCGCACCGCACAGCGCGCAGGCAGGATCGGGGTTGACCTTCACGACGCGCGTGGTTGCACTGAGTGCATCATAGATCATCAAACGTCCGGCCATGGTCTGGCCAATGTCTAAAATTTCTTTCAATACCTCCGTGGCTTGCAGTGTTCCCAGCACACCGGCCACAGCGCCTAAAATGCCTGCTTCAGCACAGGTGGGAATTTGCCCGGCTGGGGGCTCTTCACCGTACAAGCAGCGGTAACAAGGCCCGCCGGCATGGGGCTTAAACGTGGCCAGTTGGCCGTCAAAGCGCAGCACGGCGGCGCTGACGAGTGTCTTTTTGGCAAAGAAGCAAGCATCGTTGACCAAAAACCGCGTGGCAAAATTATCGCTGCCATCGGCAACAAGGCCATAGCTGTCGATCAGCGCTTCAATGTTGTGCACGCTCAAGCGCTCGTTGTGGGCGATCAGTTTCACATCGGGGTTGATGGCGCTGACACTGGCCTGCGCGCTATACACTTTGGGCAGACCAATCCGCGCCGTCGTGTGCAGCACTTGGCGCTGCAAGTTCGATAAATCAACCGTATCGTGATCAATCACACCAATTGTGCCAACGCCGGCGGCGGCCAAATACAAAATCAGTGGTGAACCCAAGCCTCCCGCACCCACCACCAATACTTTTGCACTCAATAGCTTTTCTTGGCCAACGCCACCCACTTCCGGCAGCAAGATGTGCCGGGCGTAGCGCTGAATTTGAGCGTCGGAAAAATCCATACGGCGTAATTAGCTTTTCTGGCCGGTGGAACCAAATCCACCCGCACCCCGCGCGGTTTCGGGCAAGTTCGCCGTCTCGGTCCAGGTCACGTTTGAATAGGCCGCAATCACCATTTGGGCGATGCGCAGCCCGCGCGTAATCGTATAAGCCTCTGTGCCGTGGTTGATCAGAATCACACCAATCTCACCCCGATAGTCAGCATCAATTGTACCAGGCGAATTTAAGACCGTGACACCGCTTTTTGCAGCCAGGCCCGAGCGGGGCCGCACCTGCGCTTCGTATCCCGACGGCAAGGCAATCGCATACCCGGTTGGAATAATGGCCCGCGCCCCCGGAGCCAGCAGCACATCAGCTTTCACAGCAGCACACAAATCCATGCCTGCGGCTTGGGATGTTGCGTATGTCGGCAGTGGTAAATCCTCAGCACCCGCCAAGCGTTGGATCGAAATGTTCAGGTGGTGTGTCATACGAATTCCACAGAGATCAAAATTTCTTGGCCACAAATTCCGCCGCCATCTCGGCTAATTTCTCAGCCACATCGCGCTTTTTCATGGGGGGCCAATTCTGCACACCAGTTTCGGTAATCACGTGCACGGTATTGCTGTCCCCGCCAAAAGTACCTGTCCCTGGCGAGACATCGTTGGCCACAATCCAATCGCAATTTTTTTCTGCGCGTTTGAGTTTGGCCCGCTCAACCACGTCGCCGGTTTCAGCCGCAAAGCCAATCACCAAGCGTGGGCGCTGTTTACCGGGCTGGGCAAGGGTGGCCAGTATGTCTGGGTTGGGTGCCAAATTTATGCGCGGGGGTGCCGTGCTTTTTTTCAACTTGGTTTTGCTGGCATCGGCCACATGCCAGTCTGCTACTGCTGCCGCGCACACCGCAATGTCGCAGGGCAGGGCCGCGCGCACTGCCTTTAACATCTGCGCTGCGGTTTCGACTTTCACAGTATTGACACCATCAGGATCAGGCTCGTGCGTCGGGCCACTCACCAGCGTGACTTGCGCGCCCAAATTGGCAAAGGCGGTTGCGATGGCGTGGCCCTGTTTGCCTGATGAGCGGTTGGCAATGTAGCGCACCGGATCGATCGGCTCGATGGTTGGCCCGCTGGTTACCATCACACGAACCCGCGCTAAACCGCCGTCATGGCGCAGTTTCTGAAAATGACGATTGAGTGCGGCGATCATATCCATCACCTCTGCCATGCGCCCATCGCCGACTTCGCCGCACGCAAGATCACCAGCCCCAGGTCCTACGACTGTGACCGCACGGGCTTTCAGTGTTTCTAAATTGGATTGGGTCGCCGGGTGGGTCCACATCATCACATTCATGGACGGGGCGATCATCACCGGTTTGTCGGTGGCCAACAGGGCGGTGGTGGCTAAGTCGTCGGCAATCCCTGTGGCCATTTTCGCCATAAAGTCTGCGGTCGCTGGGGCCACCACAATAATATCGGCCTCCCGTGATAGCCGAATG
>JANLSL010000071.1:0-5674 GCA_031362385.1 Alphaproteobacteria bacterium
AGTGGCCCCATGCAGCAATAAGGTTGGTGGTGCGGGCTGAGCCGCAAACGTCACGGGGCGGGCCACTTGGACATCTTTTAGATGACTAAACACCGTTCGTGTCATTCGAGATTCTAGGGGGTCAAATGAATATGGCCCCGCCAGGCCCACCACACCTTTGACTGTCGAAGCTGGAAGATCGACAGCTTTTAGAAATTGCGGATCAAGCGCGCTTAACGCAGCAATATGGGCGCCTGCCGAATGACCCATCAAGACGATGCGATCTTTATTGCCACCGTAGTGGGCCGCGTTATCAGCCACCCAGCGCAGCGCTTGGGCTGCATCCTCGACAAAAACAGGAAAGACAACTTCCGGATAGACTCGGTAGTCGGGAATGACTGTCAGATAGCCCCTTGACGTCAGGGCTTCTGCGACAAATCGGTAGGTTTCACGTTTGCCGTTCTGCCATGACCCGCCGTAGAAGAACACGACGATTGTGCGCCCTTCGGGTGGTGGTGGTCCCGCGGGTTGATACACATCAAGCGCTTGGCGCGGGTTGGTGCCATAAGCGAGGTCGGTATGGCGGGTATAACCGCCGCTGGGAATAACCGCGTTCAGTGCATCGGCCGCTGAACATGCCGACATTATGATCACTAAACCAATCAGGCAGATGGACGTGAGAGCCTTACGAATCACCTTCGAACCTTTTTGCCAGAATTACCTCAGATGCAGCCGATCCACCCCCTTTGCGTTAAATGGCTAGTGGAGCGGATTTAACATTCGCTACCCTATCTGCGGCGGAGCTGAGAAGCGAATGTCAAATCCAAAGCTCCACTAAAACCATATATTTGCTCGTGGTCCTCATGATTCTAACATTCGCAAGGTCGCGGTCCGAAATAGCATGCGAATGTTAGAATCGGACCACGAGATGCTTAACTTCAAGCACCACGTCGTTTTATGATGTCATATCGCGCTTTTAGTCTGTGATCGGAGCCACGCTATGAGATATCTCCACACTATGGTTCGGGTTAGTAATCTTGAGCAATCGCTCAATTTTTACTGCACCAAACTTGGGTTAACCGAGCTACGCCGCAGTGAAAATGAAAAAGGCCGCTTCACACTGGTTTTCTTAGGTGCCCCTGAGAACCCCGATTCCCAGGTTGAGCTGACCTACAATTGGGACCCGGAGGACTACGCTGGCGGGCGCAATTTTGGGCATTTAGCCTATGCGGTTGATGATATTTATGCGGTCTGTGCGCGCCTGCTGAAAGCCGGCGTTGTGATCAATCGCCCGCCGCGCGACGGACGCATGGCGTTCATTCGCTCGCCAGACAATATATCGATAGAGTTATTGCAAGCAGGTGGCGCGCTGTCGCCAGCCGAGCCCTGGGCCTCGATGCCCAATACCGGTGTATGGTAAAATCGTTAAATCTACGCGCTTAGAGCGTCGTGCGGAAAAGTGGATACCGGTTTTCCGCGAAAACGACGCGACCAAACAAATACATCTAGTGGACCGAAACGCTCGCCGGCGGGAGTTTGTTGACGCGTCCAATGAGGTATTCAAGGTCGTCATGGGCAAACTCAACGCCAAAAGTTTCGTATTTGGTGAGAATGCGCTCGACGATGCGCCGTGAATGACGTTCAGCATCCAAGTCGCGCCCATCCAGCTCGGTTTGCATTACAACATCCAAAGCCGTTCGGATGGCCGTGAAAAGGGCTTGCGGCATACCAGATTTAGCCCAAATCGCCTTCAGGCCATTACCGCCCGAATCATGGATCAACATGCGCGCATTGGATAAGGGCAACCCCGAGAGTGCGCCGATCGCGTGCTCAAAGAAGCGCACATTGCCAACACACAGCGCGCGTAAGATTAATGAGCCCGTTAGCCGTTGATGTTCTTTAAGTTGGCGCGCCAACGCCGCCAAGCTCTCGTCGGTAACACCCATCGCCAAACTTGCCGTCGCATGTTCACGGGTTTGCAGCACAAGGTCTAAAGCCATATCGGCTGAGATCTGGTGTTTAGTCAGAAGATGCGTGCGAAGGTGCTCTGCAACGCGCGTAACAATACGCTCCGACACTGTGATCGGAAGAGAACTACGATACACCAACTTACCTTGCACAACTTCACTGTCGCCGAATTTATCTACGACCTTATGCATGATTGTTTCAGAAATATCAGCGCCCGTATTTCCCATAAGTTTAGCGACAATATGTTCGTTGCCTTTATCAACCAGGGCGTCCGCCACCACTGCAGGTACGCGAGGCCTGCCAGCAATTGCGTCCATTTTACTCAGGCTTCCTTGCGTGGAAATAATGTGCAGGAGGTCTTGAGAAGTCAGAACCTCGGAAAATGACAATATCGGGAGCGAGACTGAGTCAATGTCTTGAGCCAACGTCACAGCCACGTCACGCGGTACGTTGGGGTTATGTTTCAAATTCGCTGATAATGCTTCGCGTATACGCACCTCAGCGTCTTTAACCATAATGCGGAAAATATTCTCAGCCAGTTGCAGTTCGGCTGGGCTAAAATGCCCAGAAGCAAACTCTTGAGCGAGCTTCACGGCCGTGTCGATGCGTGCCGTCGGCGAAGGATCGTTCGCTAATCGACTTACATCGCTGGTCGTCAGTTTCGTCACGAAGAAGTCCTCAAAGAGCTGAAGGTCAAAAGGTTACAAAAACAAACCAAACAATTGCCAAACAATTGCCAAACAATTGAATGTGTATGGCGCGTACACTATCTTGCGTTGCACTGGATTAGTTTACACTTCTCAGCTACGGTTTCAACCTGTTGAAACTATGGGCTTTTTTGCCACAAATGCAGGTCGATCTTTGATCATGAACCTCAAAGACCATATTAGGCAGATTCCTGATTTCCCGAAACCGGGAATCAATTTCTTCGACATCTCAACGTTGATGAAAGACCCGGCCGTGTGGTGCGAAACCATTACGCGCCTGGCACAAGCGGTAGTCCCATGGAAGCCCGACATCGTTGCCGGAATAGATGCGCGTGGCTTTCTGGTCGCTTCGCCATTAGCCCTTCAGTTGGGCTGTGGGCTGGTGATGATTCGTAAAAAAGGCAAATTGCCAGGCCCGGTGCGCAGCGCCTCATATGGGCTGGAATACGGCACTGATGAAGTTGAGATTCAAGCCGATGCCGTGAGCGCGCAGCAGCGCGTTATCATTATCGATGACCTGCTCGCCACGGGCGGAACGATCTCAGCCGCAGCAAAATTGCTGAATGGCTTGTCTGCGAATGTGGTTGGCGCAGCATGCCTTATTGAACTGAGCTTTCTGAACGGCCGCGCCCGGTTGGGGTTGCCCTTCCAAAGCCTCGTAACATACGATTCGGAATAACGGGCGATTCGAAATAACGGGCTTATCGGTTATTCCACTTCGCCACGACGCTGGTGGCAACTGCGTTCCCGACGACGTTTGTGGCACTTCGGCCCATATCAAGAAACTGATCGACCGCCAGAATTAACAGCAATCCCTGCTCGGGGATTCCAAAAAAATTCAATGTCGCAGCGATGACGACGAGCGAGGCGCGCGGAACACCGGCCATGCCCTTGCTGGTGAGCATCAGCAGCAGCAGCATGGTGGCCTGCTGCGTCAAGCTCAGTTCAATGCCATAAGCTTGTGCAATGAACAGCGTTGCAAACGTGCAGTACATCATCGAGCCATCGAGATTGAACGAGTACCCCAAGGGCAGCACGAAACTGGCAATGCGCTTGGGAACACCGAAGGCCTCGAGCCGCTCGAGGGTTTTTGGATAGGCGGCCTCGGAGCTTGCAGTTGAAAATGCAATCAAGATTGGTTCGCGAATTGTTTTTGCGAGCGCAATAACACTGCGGCCAATAACGAGTGAGCCCGCTGCCAATAACACAGCCCAAAGCATGGCGAGCGAAACATAAAAGCCACCGACAAATTTCAAGTACGTTGCCAGAATACCCAACCCTTGTGTGGTCACCGTAGCCGCAATGGCAGCAAACACCGCAATCGGCGCAAATTTCATCACATAGCCCGTGATCAGCAGCATGACCATCACGACTTGATCGAGAATTTCGGTCAGTTTCCTTCCAGCTTCGCCAATCGACGATAACGCAACGCCGACGAACAACGAGAACACCACAATTTGTAAAATCTCGTTGGTCGCCATAGCTTCAAAGAATGATTTTGGGAAAACGTGCGTAATAAAATCTTTAAGTGTCAGGGCACTTGCTTTCACAGCCACTTCAGCAGTGGCTTCTGGCAATGGAAGGCCCAAGCCCACACCTGGCTCCAGCCACTGCACCATGATAAGGCCCAGAAACAAAGAGGCTATTGATGCGCACAGAAACCAGCCAACCGTGAGAAAGCCAAGACGGCTGAGCGATGCTGTATCCCCGACGTGAACGATGCCAACGACAAGAGTGGAAAAGACCAACGGCCCGATGATCATTTTGATCAGCCGCAGGAAAATATCGGTCAGGACTGAGAAGTATCCCGCTACTGTTTTAGCAGCTTGCGGATCGAGATTTTCATTGCAGGCAAAACCGACGCCGATGCCCAGAATCATCCCCACAACAATGTACAACGTAAAACGCCCAGACATGCGACCATCCCCCCTGCTCCTCAAGCCGAATCGGGAGCGCGAGTGAGTAAAGCATACCCAGCGGGTGGCAGGCGAGCCGAACGTGGCCTGCCTTGAGTTTTAAAAGCTATTCAGCGGCAGTTTGGTGTTCTGGCAGCGCGCTGGCATCAATAGAATAACCGGCTGCACGGACTGTGCGTATGACATCGATCCCGCCCGCATCGTTGAGCACTTTTCGTAAACGGCGAATATGAACGTCTACCGTACGCGGCTCGACATAGATATCTGGCCCCCACACGCCATTGAGCAGTTCTTCACGCGAGAACACCGTACCAGGACGCTCCATAAAAAATTGGAGCAACCGGAATTCAGTAGGGCCGAGATGAACTGGTTTGCTGTCACGGCTGACACGGTGCGAGTCGAGATCCATCACAATGTCGCCGAATGTCAGAGCACCCTTGGTTTGCGAAGGCTTCGCACGGCGCAACAAAGCGCGCAACCGCGCCATCAACTCAGGCATCGAGAATGGTTTGGTTAAATAATCATCAGCACCAACATTAAGCCCGCGCACTTTATCGGTTTCCTCATTGCGTGCTGTGAGCATGATAATCGGCACATTGCGCGTCGCCGATTTACGCCTGAGTTGGCGACACACCTCAATCCCGGACATGCGTGGCAGCATCCAATCAAGCAGCACTGCGTCGGGCGGCGTTTCATCAGCAATTGTCAGTGCTTCTTCGCCATCACCAGCTTCGGTGACGCGAAAACCTTCTTTCTCAAGGTTATAGCGGAGCATCGTGACGAGTGAGGCTTCGTCTTCGACAATCATTATTGTGGGCTTCATGAGATCCTCCGAAAGTCAGTCATTTCGGCGTCCTTCGCAAAATCAGGCGTTAATGCAATCATTTATATCTTTCGATCAGCCAAAGCGACCAGTAACATAGTCTTGCGTACGGGGTGATTTCGGCGTCTGAAACATCACTTCAGTATCGCCATACTCAATCAGTCGGCCCAGATACATAAATGCAGTATTGTCCGACACACGCGCTGCCTGCTGCATATTATGTGTAACAATCACAATCGTGTACTGACCGGTCAACTCGTTAATGAGGTCTTCAATTTTAG
>JANLSL010000083.1:0-3363 GCA_031362385.1 Alphaproteobacteria bacterium
GGTGGCCCAGGCCGACGCCATGATGGCCAATAGCAAAAGTTTGAAATTAGGCTTTGCTGCCGACGATGTCACAAGCTGGGGCCTTGATGCGCCATCACGCACCAAAGTCATCGCAACTTGTGATGCTTATGGGCGCGCCAACCCAGCAAATTTATTGGGCCTCAAAGCCTTGAATTTTATTCTCACCGAAACGCCGATAGCACGATCACGCCGCAAACCTGCGCGCGGCCTGGCCCCCAAACCCGAAGCACTGGAACTGGCTGCCTTACCGCCCATGGCCGACCTGACCACTTTATCAGCTGAGACAAAAACAATTTTGATGGCACTGACCGGCCAACTGCATGGCAATGACGGGCGCGTGATTCCGTCGTTCTATCGCCACTTCACAGCATGGCCTGAGATGTTGAGCGGCCTGCACAAATACTTACAGCCCCTGATTGATGATGGCGCATTGGCTGAGGGCGCAACTGCGCTTGATCATGCCGCGCACGGGTTAGCGCGTGTGCTGTACCTGGATTGCCCGACGACGCGGCTGGAGCCACCCTCAGAGGCAGCACTGACAACGCTGCGTGAGCTGATCGAGCTGTTCCCACCGAACATATGCAAAATGACGTTGATTGCGCGCGCGATGGGGGCTGCAATCGCAACTACCCCGAGCTCGACGCTCTAAGTTATTATTTGGTCGCGTCGTTTTGCGGAAAACCGGTATCCACTTTTCCGCACGACGCTCTCTAGCTCGCCGTAACGACGCTGGCTTTTGGCCGATTGCCAGTGGTCCACGCCCCTGAGAGTTGAAACTGAATCACTTCAGCGATGTTGGTGGTGTGGTCGCCCACACGCTCGAGATTTTTGGCAATAAACAACAGATGACTTTGCGCCTCAACATCAGGGGCACCTTTGTCGCCTTGGCGAATGACGTCACGGCCCATATCGGAAATAATTTTTTTCATCACGCGCTTGGCCGCTTCATCGGTTTCCCAATCGCGCTGCCAGACGGCCTCGGCCTTTTTGGCATCGCGCGCGGTGAAAGCATCCATAATATCGCGCAGCATCTTCAGCGCAGAGCTCCCCAGCGCGTTCATATCCTGTGGGATCTTCACATCACGGTGGTCGGCCAAAACCAGCGTGCGCTTCGCGATATTCTTCGCGTAGTCACCCACGCGCTCTAAGCTGCCTGAAATCTTGATGGTGCCAAACACATAGCGCAGATCGCCTGCCACGGGTTGGCGGCGCGCCAGAATACTCAACGCACCAGTTTCAATTTGGCGCTCGAATTCATCGATATCGGCGTCCTTGGCAATAATGCGGGTTGCGGCATCGACATCGCGCTTCATCAGCGCATCAATGGCAGCAGACAATTGCGCCTCGACCAGCCCACCCATTTCCAGCACACGGCGTTCTTGCTGGGCCAACTCGGCGTCGTAGGCCGAAACGGTATGTTCAGTTTGGTTCATCATGGCCTGAGCTTTACGCCTTTATAGGACTTTGAGTCTTATGCTGTCTGATCTACGCGCACTAGATCAGGAATTGATGACAAAACGATGAAAGTTTTATGACGCTGCTCACGCCACGCCGCTTATACATTAAAGCCCTGCTTGATAATGGGAAGTGCGCGCAAGCGTTGCCCGGTTGCTTTGGCCAGCGCATCGACCAACGCCGGGGCCACCGGGGGAACCCCTGGTTCGCCCACCCCACCGGGGGGAGTATCGGGCCAGTCGCGAACATCAATGCGCATTTCGGGCGATTCTGAAAGTTTCATCATGCGCACTTCGCTGAAATTACCCTCGGCCATACTGCCATTTTTGGGCGTCATGCCACCGAACATGGCGGCCGCCAGGCCATCCACAATGCTGCTTTCCATTTGGGCGGTGACGATACCACGATTGACGATAATACCGACCTCAGCCACGCAACTGACCCGGTCAATCGTCAGCGCATTATTAGCAGCGACGGTGATGTCGATCACCTGGGCGACGATGGTGCCGTGAGAATTGCTTAAGCCAAAGCCGCGCCCGCGTTTTGTGCCCGCTGTGCCAGGCTTCAAGGGTTGCGCATAATCGCTGAGCGCTTCGATGGCATCAAGCACCGCCATATAGCGCGGGTTGTCTTTCAACAACGCCCGGCGAAAGGTGATAGGGTCTTTACCGACACGGGCGGCCAATTCGTTCAGCATGGCCTCGCGGAAGAATATATTTTGCGTGTGATTAACCGCACGCCAGTACCCAACCGGAATGCCGTTATCGAGCAGCGCATATTTCATACGTGAGTTGGTAATCCCGTAGGGACTATCAGCAAATCCCGCAAGATTAGAAGTGTCCTTGCCGTCTTTCACAGCCTCGGGGAAGCGGCGTTTGGAAATCGATGGGCAGACATTTATAATATCCAGCGCGGTCGGCAGGCCTTGGGCATCGAGGGCGGCCTTGATGCGCATTTTGGCAGCCGGACGATAGAAGTCGTGGCGAATATCTTCCTCACGCGACCACAGCAATTTCACCGGACGCCCAACCTGTTGGGCCACCAGGGCTGCTTGCACCGCCACATCATCTTCGCCGCGGCGCCCAAATCCGCCGCCGAGGAACGTGCGGTGGACATGAATAAGTGATGCATCAACACCAAGTGCCTTTGACACACCGTCAACAACCGTGGTGTGCCCCTGCCCTGGCATCCAAATATCGACGCGATCTTTCTGCACATGCGCAGTGGCGTTCATGGGTTCCATGCACACGTGCGTTAAGTAGGGCACGGTATAGTCGAAGGTGACACTTTGGGCGGCCGCTTTGAATGCGCCTTCCACATCACCCTTGGCTTGCAACTCAGGCAGGTCGTCACGACTCAAAGCAGCATCAAGATCAGTGACCAAGTCGCCTGCGCCATAGTGCGCCCGTGCAGTGGTGGTCCATTCAGGTGAAAGTGCCTGGAGTCCTTTAAGGGCCTGCCAATAGCCATCAGCCACAACCACCACAGCGTTATCAAGCTTCACAACATGCTTAACGCCAGGAACTTTGAGCGCGGGGGCCGGATCAACATTCTTCAGCCGTGCGGTGAACACCGGTGCGGCCTGAATAGTTGCTACCAACATGTTGGGCACAATCACATCAGCGCCATAGCCTGCCGAACCATCAACCTTGGCTGGCGTATCGAGGCGCGGCACGGCACTGCCCAAAATTTTCAGTCGGGCTTTTCTTTCAGTGTGATTGATGCGGGCACGGGCTGTTGTGCGGCAGCTGCGGCAAGTTCGCCTAAACTCAGCTTGCGGCCCGATGTAGCATGAACAATGTGGGTATTTTCAGCGCTCAGTTCTGCGGCGGGCACTTTTAATTTGGCTGCTGCAGCGGCGATAAACATCTCGCGCGCGGTCGCGCC
>JANLSL010000106.1:0-2359 GCA_031362385.1 Alphaproteobacteria bacterium
CCCACGCGGTAAAGGCCGCTTGTTGGGTTTGGCTTTTTAAGGGCTTTGGCCATGGGGTGTTTATGCGCCGCCATTCTCTGCATCTGGCTCTGCTTCTGGCTCAACATCAGGCTCTACCATCGTATCGGCGTGAGTTTCAGCATGACCATCAACAATTGTGGCCGTGCTCTCATCACCCGGCAGATGCGCCACAGACGTTACCTTCTCATCCTCGCCGGTGGAGAACAGCGTCACCCCCTGGGTCGAGCGCCCAGCGATACGGATGTCGGTGATGCCCATGCGGATCAAGCGCCCGGCATCAGTGATCATCATGATCTGATCGGTATTCTTCACCGGGAAGCTGGCCACAACCTCGCCATTGCGCTTGCTGGTGGCAATTGAGGTAATCCCTGAGCCCCCGCGCCCACTGACCCGGTATTCATACGCCGAAGTACGTTTCCCGAAACCCTTGCGGGTTGCAGTGAGAATAAATTCTTCCATCGCTGCAAAATGTTGGAACTCCTCATCGGTCAGCACCTTTGAGGAATCGCCGTTCTCGGCGGCGTCTTCATCTTTCGACGGTACTTCGTCCAAATCTTCGCTGCCGCGCAGTTTTTTGGCCATGCGCAAATAGGCGTTACGGCTGTCGGTGTCGAATTCCACGTGCTTGAGAATGGACATCGACATTACTTCGTCTTTGTCGGCCAGTTTGATACCGCGCACGCCAACCGAATTACGGCCCGTGAACACGCGCACATCAGCAATATGGAAGCGAATGCATTTTCCCTGACGCGTGTTCAGCAACACGTCATTGCCTTCATCGCAAGTGCCTACGCCTATCAAGCGGTCGGTGCCATCAAGCTTCATGGCAATTTTGCCGTTGCGGAAGATGCTGACAAAATCCGACAAGTCATTACGCCGCACGGTGCCCGCTGATGTGGCAAACATAACATTGAGCTGGCCCCAGGTTGTTTCATCCTCAGGCAGCGGCATAACCGTGGAAATCGTCTCGCCTTCTTTCAGCGGCAACAAATTCACCATGGCCTTGCCGCGACTTTGCGGCGTGCCCAAGGGCAACTTGTAGACCTTCAACTTGTAGACCATGCCAGTGGTCGAGAAGAACAACACAGGTGTATGCGTGTTCACGACATAAAGTGCAGTGACAAAATCTTCTTCCTTGGTCGCCATGCCAGCACGGCCCTTGCCGCCGCGACGCTGCGCGCGGTAAGTCGACAGTGGTACGCGCTTAATCCAGCCAGAGTTGGTGACGGTGACCACCATGTCTTCGCGCTGGATCAGGTCTTCGATGTCGGTTTCAAACTCCAGGTCTTCAATGGTGGTGCGCCGGGGGGTGGCATACTCAGTCTTCATCGCCACCAGCTCTTCGCGCATGATCGAATAAAGCTTCTCGCGCGAGCGCAGAATTTCCAGGAAGTTGACGATTTGACCGCCAATTTCCTTCAGCTCACTGTGCAACTTATCGCGCTCCAGGCCGGTCAGGCGATGTAGGCGCAGATCCAAGATCGCCTTGGCCTGAATTTCCGATAGCTTATAGGTGCCGTTGATTACTTTGCGGTCAGGCTCGTCGATCAGTTGAACCAGCGGTTCCACATCGTTGGCGGGCCAATCGCGCGCCATCAGTTGCTCACGCGCCACGTTGGCATCGGGCGCCTTGCGGATCATGGCAATAACTTCGTCTAAGTTGGTCACCGCAATCGCTAAGCCCACCAAAGTGTGGGCGCGGTTGCGCGCCTGGCCCAACTCATAGACCGTACGGCGGCGGATGACTTCTTCGCGGAACGCAATGAAGGCCACCAACATCTCACGCAGCGTCATCAACTTCGGCTTGCCGGAGTTGATCGCCAGCATATTCACGCCGAAGCTTGATTGCAGTGGAGTGAACTTGAACAACTGATTCAGCACGACTTCGGCGACAGCATCACGCTTGATTTCAACCACCACACGCACGCCGTGGCGGTCAGACTCATCACGCAGCTCAGAAATCCCTTCAATTCGCTTTTCGCGCACCAGCTCGGCGATCTTTTCGATCATCGAGGCTTTGTTCACTTGGTAGGGAACTTCTGAGACGATGATGGCTTGGCGGTCCTTGCCCATATCCTCGATCTCGGTGCGCCCGCGCATCACGACCGAGCCACGCCCCGTCATGAAGCCTGCACGGCACCCCGCATGGCCCAGAATGATTCCCCCGGTGGGGAAATCAGGGCCGGGCACGATCTCCATCAGCCTTTCATCGGTCGTTGAAGGGTCATCAATCAGTGCGCAGCAGGCATCGATCACTTCACCCAAATTGTGCGGCGGTATGTTGGTCGCCATACCAACCGCAATGCCGCCCGCGCCATTGACCAACAGGTTTGGAAAG
>JANLSL010000137.1:0-5569 GCA_031362385.1 Alphaproteobacteria bacterium
TATTTATCGCGTTGACATCAAAACCAACGCAGTCACTACATTTGTGGGGGCACCACGCGGTACGTGCGATGACTTAGCCTTCGCTCCTGATGGAACACTTGCGTGGACTGCGGGCGGGTTTGCGGCGGTATTTGCGCGCACACCGGGCGGCAGAATTATTAAGCTCGCAGAAAATATGCCAGGCCTTAATTCCATCAATTACACCAAAGATGGCCGCCTCTTTGTCACTCGCATTTTTGGCGGCGACGGCCTGTATGAAATCGACCTGAAGGGCGAGATGCCACCGCGTGCTGTCGTGGAAAAAATTGGCGGCCTGAACGGTTTTGAGATTGCTGCGGATAACACGTTGTACGGCCCATTGTTTTTCAAAGGCAAGATTGTCAAAGTAAATATCGAGACCGGCGTGATAACTGATTTCGCCTCGGGGTTCATGCAGCCGGCTGCGGTCAATCTAGATTCCAAGGGTCGTGTCGTCGCACTTGATTATATCACCGGCGAACTGATGCGATTCTCAGAAGACGGAACCACGCGCCAGCTGCTGGCCACGGTGCCGCCCCCTGCCGATAACTTGGCCATTGCGAAGAATGATTTTATCTATGTCTCGAGCACGTCGTTCAATGGCATCACTGAGATTAACCCCGAGACCGGCGCTACCCGCCGGCTGACCTGGGGCAACATCAGCGCGCCTGGAACAATTACGACAGTTGAGCGCGAGGGTCGTGAACAACTCATTCTGGCAGACTCCTGGGGCCCACGCTTTGTTGACCCTGCTTCTGGCCAAGTCACGCCAATTCCACGCGGGCCTGGCGTTGCGGGCGCAACTGGGCTGGTGGTCAGCGGCGACAATTATATTCTTTCCAATATCTGGCCCTTTGGCACAGTGCAGATCGTGGCGCGCGACACTGGCAAGTTGATCACCAGCTTACCAGGCTTTGGTGCACCATATGCGGTGCGGCCTATAGCCGATGGTTTCGTGGTCGCTGATTTTTCCGCAGATCGTTTGATCAAAGTCGCCAACGACCCCGAGCACACGCGCACACAAGTGGCGTGGGGCCTTGAAGGGCCTGTCGGTATGGCAGATGCGGGGGGCAGTTCGTTTTATGTCACCCAGTACGGTAAAAAAGATAAGCGCGGTCGCTATTTGAACGGTGAGGTTGTGATGGTGGATATCAGCACCAACACACGCAACGTGGTCGCGCGCAAGCTCAACCGGCCTGAAGGTATTGCTATTGCTGCTGATGGTCGCCTCATCGTAGCGGAAGTCGGCGCCCGGCGTGTTGTGGCACTTGACCCTTCAGGCAAGAAAAAGCTGGAAGTGCTGGCCGAAAATCTTGGCCTTGGTCTTGAGGTGGGCGATCACGTCCCAGCACCATTCTTGCCCACGGGCGTTGCGATCACCAAAGATGGCGCCATCTACGTGACCGGTGATATCGACAACACGCTCTACCGGATTTCCAAGCGCTAAGCCGAAGTTACTCGGCCGCCACTTGCGCCGAAACAGCAGCGCTTTTTTTAATCGGCACAGCATCAAGTGCCCAGCCTTTGTTCGTGCGTCGTGCCGGTGAGGGGATTGCGAAAGCTTTCTTTTCTTTCATCGCATTCACTTGGTCAACGTCGATACGCCAGCCCTTGGCCTCAAAACTGGCAAGCTTTTGGCGAAACCGCACGATCACTGCGTCAGCCAACACCATCACTTCTTCAGTGGGTGATTCTGGCGTAAAGAACGGCCCCAACCGGGTGATCACTTGCTTGTCTTGGTCGACCACAACCAAGTTACGTTCATTAACCGGCGCGTCCATCGCCGCGTCAGTGCGGAAATTACGGCCCTGCAAGAACCAGCGTTTGATGTGGTGTTCATCAATCGGGGTGGTGAACGTGTATTGATGCGCCCATGTTACGGGCGAAAAATGCAGCTTCGTCACTGATTGGCCCACGCCCCAGGTGCTGGAGCCTGCTTCCATTTGGCCTTCGCCTTTGAGGCCCTTCATTTTTTCGTGAGGAAGATCAGGCGAGACGAACTTGGTCATCGAACCGACGCCCCAGGCGTTTTCGGTTACGTCGAGGTCAGGCACGTTGTAATCGTCGCGGTCGCCTTGATAGCCCATGGTTGGGTGGACAAATTCGGTGTGTGCTGGGTCGAGCGAGTTCTCCATGGCGCGCTGCCAATCAGCTCGCCACTCATACGTCATAGTTGTAAATCGCCACTTGGGGTCGTCCCATTCAGCGATATCCATAATCGGAACGCGCTCGGCTTCGGGCAAGTCGCCCAGGAAACAAAATACCAACCCGTATTTTTCTTGTGTGGGGTAGCTGTCAACTTTAGCGCGGGCAGGAATTTTAGCGTCTTTGCCGAGCGAAGGAATTTTGGCGCACACACCATCCGCACCTTTGAACTGCCAGCCATGATAAGGGCACTCGATATTGTCGCCCTTCACTTTGCCATGGGCTAATGATGCGCCGCGATGAACACAGGTATTAGAAAGACAATGGGCTTTGCCCGTGCTGTCACGAAACAATACAAAGTCCTGCCCTAGCATTTTTAGGTGTATGGGTTTGTCTGTCAGATCAACGCCTTCAGCAGCAGCATACCAAAAGTTCATGAACATCGGCGTTTCCCCGCATGACAACGGCGGCGCTCATCACTGAGGCCGCCGTTGGGTTTTTTTAATAACTCTCTATCGCGCTTAACAAAGCTGGCCCGCTTACTCAGCAGCTTGTGCCATTTGTTTTTGTGGCGGCACCAACGGCACGGGGTCAAGCACCCAGCCCTTGTCGCTGCGCCGTGCCGGTGAGGGGATCGCGTGAATCACATCGCCCTTGGCATGGGCGGCATTCAGCGCGTCCAAGTCGATCTTCCAGCCGCGATATTCAAACGAGTCAAGCATATCGCGATATTGAAGAATCACTTTGTCATGCGGCATCAGCAGTTCTTTGGTGCGCGATGACGGCGTAATGATCGGCTTCAGTTTGTCGACCACAACAATGTCCTGGCCGGCAATCACGAGGTTGCGCTCGTTGATCTTCTTGTCGAGGAATTTGTTTAACCAGTTAATTCCGGTAATGCCGACGTTACGGAAGTTGACCAGGAACACGCGGGTTTTGTTTTCTGATATTGGCGCCTCGAACATGTACTGGTGCATGAACTTGGTCTCAGAGAAGTGGATGAACGTCCACATGTGGTTCGGGCCCACAGTGCCTGAGCCAGCTTGCATTTTACCTCCGGTGGGGCGGAAGCGCTTGAACAGCCAGTTCTTCAAGGGCGGCGCGTCGAACGTGGCCAAGAAGCCAAAGCCCCAAGCGTTGTTCTTGTGGGGCTCCAACTGGTCCATCCTGTATTCGTCTTCTTTCTCACCCTGGTTGCCGTGGGTGGGATGCACATATTCGTTGTGCGCCGGATCCAGCCCGTTTTCGATCGAGCGCTCGTAGTGATAGTTCACATCGAAGCTCGTCACGGTTGAGCGCCATTCAGGATTGTTGACTTCTTCGATCTCCATGATCGGCGGGCGCTCGGCTTCGGGCAGATCACCCAAGAATGCAAACACCACCCCGTATTTTTCTTGGATGGGGTAGCTATCGACGCGTGCGCGTGCGGGAATTTTGGCTTTGATTCCCAGCGATGGAATGCGCGTGCATTCGCCTTCGGCATTGAAGCGCCAGCCGTGGTAGGGGCACTGCACGGTGCCGTCTTCTTTGCACTTGCCGCCCGCGAGCGATCCGCCGCGATGCACACAGGTATCCGACAGCACTACCGCGCGGCCCTTGTTGTCGCGGAAGGCGACAAAATCATGCTTCAGAATTGTCACGCGTTGTGGCGTGTTGGTCAGTTCGCTTGAAATGGCGACCGGATACCAGAAATTGATGTACATCGAAGTTCTCCCCTAACTTACGCAAATTATACTGTGTGATACTGTTACGGCCACAATACCACGACGGATCAATGGTAATCGACCGCCCTGTGGTATTTGCCCTTCTTGCGGCCACGATTGCCGCCGAACACAGCTTACCCTTTTTGGCTGAAATCCGCTTCAAAGACAGTAATTACAAGGTCTTGCAGCTCAAGTACTGGACCCGATAGCGCGCCCGTCAATCACCGGAATGGTGCGCTTGGCCAACCGGGCTACCTCGCGCTCATCGTGTGAAACATAAAGAATCGGCAACCGCACATTGTCCCGCAGGCGCTCCAAATAGGGCAGAATCTCAGCCTTACGCCGGGCATCAAGCGAGGCTAAGGGTTCGTCCATCAACAAAAGATGCGGGCTCATCAGTAATGCTCGACCGATGGCCACGCGTTGCTGCTCGCCGCCCGATAGCGTCTCGGGTTTGCGTCTCAAAAAGGACGACAGTTCCAACAAAGCAATGACGTCTGCTGGTTTTTGCGCGTCGGTGTTGGAATCGAGCAAGCGATAGCCATACAATAGATTCTTCTCCACTGAGAGATGCGGGAACAGCCTGCGGTCCTGGAACACATATCCAATCCGCCGCTGCTCTGGGGCCAAGTTCATTCCTGCGGCACCATCAAACAATACCTGCCCATCCAACACGATGCGCCCGTGGGTTGGTTTCACAACACCTGCGATCATGCTGAGAATTGTTGTTTTGCCTGACCCCGAGGGACCAAACAGCGCGGTGATACCGCGTTCGATCTTGAATTTGGCCTCGACAATAAAATCGCCGCGCACAGTAGAGATGTCGATTTCAAGCGCCATCGTGACCCGCTGGTCGTGATAAGCGACGATTCAGAACTTCGGCAAGGATAATTGCAATGAGTGAAACCGCAATGGCGACCAGTGACAGTTTAAGTGCTGCTGAATCACCCGATGGTGTTTGCAACAGTGCGTAGATGGCAATCGGCAGTGTGCGCGTCTCGCCCGGGATATTTGAGACAAAGGTGATAGTCGCGCCAAATTCACCAAAGCTGCGCGCGAAACACAGCACCGCGCCTGCAAGAACTCCAGGAATCGATAATGGAAGCGTGACCGTAAAAAAAGTGCGCCACGGGCCGGCGCCGAGTGTGCGCGCGGCCATTTCCAGTCGCCGGTCGACACTTTCAATCGAGATGCGCATGCCCATCACCATCAGGGGCAAGCCCATCACTGCGGCGGCAATAACTGCGCCAGTCCATTTGAACGCAACTGAAATACCGAACACCTGATCAAGCACCGCGCCAACGGGTCCGTTCTTTCCAAAGGCAAGCAGCAACAAAAATCCGGTGACAACAGGGGGCAGTACGAGGGGCATGAGAACCAGCGCGCTGACGACTGGTTTGAATATAAATTCCACGCGCGCCAACAGGTACGCCAGACCAAATGCAAACGGCAAACTGACGACGACGCTCCACGCGCCGACTTTCAAACTCAGCGTAATGGCGTCAATGTCAGAGGGCGAGAGATCGAGCATGAGTTACTTGGTGCTAAAACCGAAGGATGCAGTGATATCAGTTGCTGCCGTCGAGCGCATGAAATTATAAAACGCGCGTGCCTCATCGCTGGGTGTTTTACCGACCAACGCCATGGGGTAGGTGATGGGCGGGTGACTGTTCTCGGGGAACTCACCTACGATTTTCACGTTT
>JANLSL010000140.1:0-2682 GCA_031362385.1 Alphaproteobacteria bacterium
ATGCTGAAAGTTTGGTGGAAGCCTCGAATGGCATCACTGAGCAAACTGGTAAAGCGGGGCAAATGTTTGCCCGCCAAGTTGATGCGCTGCTGACAACGTCGACCAAGGCTGTGGACGTGTCTAAGCAGCTTGATGAAGCTGCTGATCGCTCGAATACCCAGAAGTTCCTTGAGAACACTGGTTACGTGATCGAGCAGTTGCATTCATTGGCGGTGGATATCGCGCGCATCTTCCAACCCTCGGTCGAGGAAGAGTTGTGGAAGCGTTATCATAAGGGCGATCAAGGTGTGTTCTTGCGTCACATCACCAAAACACTCAGCCGCCAGAAATTTGAGGCGATCCAAAAAAAATACCAAACCGACGAAAAATTCCGCGCCTATGTCATTAAATACCTGCGCGAGTATTCAGCGTTGGTGAAGCATGCGCGTGCCACCGATCGTGCCGAAGTGCTGACTACTACGTTCTCAACGTCAGACATGGGCAAGTTGTATATGATTTTGTCGAAATCTATGGAAACCGCTTCCGTAGATCAGACAAATTAGTTTCTGTTGCCTGGGTGCTTTTGGCACCCATGAAGATGGGCAAAACGAGGGCGCGGCATTCTGTGTCGCGCCCTTTGCTTTTGCGCAGGTTGCCTATGCCACCGTTATCCCGCGACCTTGATATTCTTAAACGCCGCCAGCGCGCGGTCGCGGCCCGCCATCAGCTCAATCACTGGCATGGGGTATGTAACGCCCAGCCGTACGCCTGCGGCCGCCAGCACTTCATCGGTCGCGTCCCAGGGCTTATGAATCCATTCATCGGGCAGTTTGGCTATCTCGGGCACCCAGCGGCGCACATACTCACCGGCACCATCAAATTTCAGGCCCTGGAGCACGGGGTTGAACACCCGGAAGTAGGGCGCGGCATCGGTGCCGCAGCCCGCCACCCATTGCCAACTGGCAGAGTTATTGGCCAGGTCCGCATCCACGAGTGTATCCCAAAACCAGGCCGCACCAGCCTGCCAGGGCTGTAGCAAGTGTTTCACCAGAAATGACGCCGCGATCATACGCACCCGGTTGTGCATCCAGCCGGTGGTCCACAACTCGCGCATCCCGGCATCGACAATGGGATAGCCGGTTTGCCCCCGTTGCCAAGCCTTCAGGGTCTTCGCGTCGGACTTCCACGGAAAGGATTTAAAATCGGCGCGCAATGGTTCATCGGTAATGGCCGGGAAATGATAAAGCAAATGGAACGCAAATTCCCGCCATACCAATTCTCGTAAATAGCCTGCCGAGCCGTTGCTTTGCTCGCGCGCCAGCGCAGCATGCCAAATCTGGTGCGGGCTGATCTCGCCAAAATGCAAATGCGCTGATTGTTTTGATGTCAGGGCCTGGCCCGGAATATCGCGGCCCTTGGCGTAGTGCGCCACGGTTTTATCCAAGAACTTTTTCAGGCTGGCGTGGGCTGCTTTCTCGCCCGGGGTCCACATCGCACGCATACCGCCAGCCCAGTCGGGCCTGGTCGGCAACAGCTTCCATGACCCGGGCCCCTCGCTTTTGATGGGGCCTGAAAACATGTTGGGCTTTTTAGGTGTGGCGTACACCCCGCGTGGCGGCGGCGCTTTCAACGCCGCTTTATGGAACGGCGTGAAAACTTTAAACGGCGTTTGGCTGAGTGTGCGCAATTCCCAGGGTTCGAACAACAGCGCGGCGTTGAAACTTTCAACCGTGACGTTTTTGGCTTTCAACGCCGCTTTGATGGCTTTATCGCGCGCGATGGCAAAGGGCTCGTAGCAGCGGTTCCAATACACCGCCCCGGATTTGGTCTCGGCAATCACAGCCTCTAGAACATCGGCGCTGTTGCCCTGGCGTAGGATCAGCTTGCCTTCAAGCTTTTCATTGAGCGCGGTCAATGACCCATGCAGCCACCACCGCGTCGCCCCGCCCATCCGCCACCCCTCAGGGCTGTCATCGTCTAATATATAAAGCGCAACAATAGGCTGCCCCGTCGCCGCTGCGGCGTGGAGGGCTGGGTTATCGGCCACGCGCAAATCTTGGCGAAACCAAACAATGATCGGTCCAGGGGAAGAATGTGCGGTCATAATAGCTTTTACGTTGCCTGCGCCGTGCTGGATGAGGGACGGCTCTCAAGTATTGGAGTGCTGCGAGATACTCGGATTTAGTTATGATACGCTAATTCCTATTGTAAACGAGGCGCGCACGATGCGAATCATTGATTGTTTCCCCTATAACGGCGATGTCATCGCACTTTTTCGGCTAGAATATCTGTGGGACGTGGTTGACGAGTTTATCATCGTCGAAGCTAGGCATACCCATGCGGGCGAGAAAAAAGCCGCACTGTTTCTCGATGAGTATGCAGCGCAGTTTGAGCCATTTGGGCACAAAATCACCAAACTGATCATTGATCAATTTCCCGAACCCACTGCTGCCGAGCTAGCGCTGATCGAAAACCCCAAGCACAAAACTGACCCCCGGGCATGGTACCGCGAGAAATACCAGCGCAACTTTGCCAGCACTTATTTGCGCCAGAATGGTGGTGCAGCGCCGTGGATCGTGTTGGCGTGTGACGCCGATGAAATACCGCGCCGTGAGATTATAAAAGTCTTACGAGAGAATTATAATGCGCTGTCGGAAAGCTGCCGGCTCGAGATGGCTTTTTTTTATTACTCTTCCGCGTGGA
>JANLSL010000144.1:0-2714 GCA_031362385.1 Alphaproteobacteria bacterium
GTCGAAGCCTATGCCAAAGCACAGGGCATGTGGCGCGATGAAACCACACCCGATCCAATTTTCACCGATTCGATTTCTTTGGATCTCTCAACCGTCGAGCCGTCACTCGCAGGCCCCAAGCGTCCGCAAGATCGCGTGACGCTGACCGCCGCCAGCAAGGAATTCGACAAAGCATTGAAAGAAGGGTTCGCTCATCCCACGTCTGTGTCGACAGCGGTCACGGGCCTTTCGGGCCCCTATGCCAAGGATAAATTATCCGACGGCGACGTGGTGCTGGCTGCCATTACATCATGCACCAACACATCAAACCCATCCGTGCTGTTTGCCGCAGGCCTCGTGGCGCGCAAGGCGCTGGCACTGGGCCTCAATCGCAAGCCGTGGGTGAAAACATCTCTGGCCCCTGGTAGCCAAGTGGTCACGGATTACCTGAATGCGGCTGGCTTGCAGGCCGACCTCGATGCGTTGGGTTTCAACACGGTGGGCTACGGCTGCACCACGTGCATTGGCAACTCCGGCCCACTGGACGACAACATCGCCAAGGCGATTGAGACGGGCGACCTGGTGGTCGCGGGCGTGCTCTCGGGCAATCGAAATTTCGAAGGTCGTATTAGCCCGCACATCAAAGCCAACTATCTCGCGTCTCCGCCTTTGGTTGTGGCGTATGCTTTATTTGGCACCATCGCGCGCGACATCACCACAGAAGCGATTGGCACCAGCAAAGATGGCAAGCCGGTGTACCTGAAAGATATTTGGCCAAGTGCTAAAGAAGTCGCCGAATGCATCGAGAAGTTCCTGACCAAGGCGATGTTCACCAACCGTTACTCTGACGTGTTCAAGGGCCCGGCTCCGTGGCAAGCGGTGAAAGCCGATAAAACTGAAACCTACGCGTGGCCGGCTAAGTCCACCTATGTTGCCAACCCCCCGTACTTCACGGGCATGACGAAAACTGCCAAAGCCCTCGTCGATATCAAAGGTGCGCGCCCATTAGCGATCTTGGGTGATTCGGTGACCACCGATCACATCTCACCAGCCGGCTCGATCAAGAAAGACAGCCCTGCTGGCAAGTACCTCATGGAAAATGGCGTGCTACCGAAGGATTTCAATTCCTATGGCGCCCGTCGTGGCCACCACGAGGTGATGATGCGTGGCACCTTTGCCAACATCCGCATCAAAAACGAAATGGTGCCGGGCGTCGAAGGCGGCGTGACCAAGCATCAGCCCACCGGCGCGCAAATGCCCATCTACGATGCAGCGATGAAATACAAAGCCGAAGGTATTCCATTGGTCGTCGTCGGTGGCAAAGAATACGGCACCGGCTCGTCGCGCGATTGGGCGGCCAAGGGAACTAATTTACTCGGTGTGAAAGCCGTGCTGGTGGAAAGCTTCGAACGTATTCACCGCTCGAACTTGGTGGGCATGGGCGTGCTGCCCTTGCAGTTCAAAGATGGCGCAACCCGCAAGTCATTGAACCTCGACGGCTCTGAGACCTTCGATATCGCCGGCCTCAACACCCTAAAACCATTGGGTGATGTCACGGTGGTTATCCACCGCGCCGGCGGCAAAACCGAGAATGTCACGGTTCAGTGCCGCATCGATAACTCAGGCGAGATGGACTACTACCGCAGCGGCGGCGTGCTGCATTATGTGCTGCGGAATTTAGCGGCGTAGTTTTGTGTCAAGCTGAGATGCGGACTTTTATCTCGGCTGGAGTCAGAATGGGGATGGGAAAGGTGCCAGCCAACGCTTGCAGGTCGGCATCACCCGTTACCAACGCGTCGGCTTTTCCAACAAGTGCGAGCTGAAGAAAAATAATGTCGTCAGCGTCGCGGCACGGCGGCGTTTTAGGCGGTGGCTTGGGGATCGAAACGATCTCGCAGTGTGGAAGGTACTCTTCCATCAATCCGCCACGCTCCGTCTCCGAAAACCCAAATTTAGGGTATGCCAGCACATCAATAAACTCCTGAGCGGTTGGTGTGCTGACCAAGGGAATAATGCGCCTAGCAAGTAAAGCCTGTCGTAGCCAGTCGAACCTCCCGCGCCCGAAGATCAACGCAGATATCAGCACGTTTGTGTCTAAAACAACGCGTATGGGGTTCAACGGCGTTTGCGCGCCCACGACACGGCCCGTTCGACATCTGCTTCAGTAATGCCTAGTCGTTTGATTTTTTTGCGCGCCGCGTCGGCCGCGCCGATGTTCACGGGCGTTAAGACAATGCGCCCACCTTCGACGGCCGCACTAAAATAAACCGGGCTACCAACCTTCTCGACCACGGCCTTGGGCAGGGTTAATTGATTCTTCGAGGTGCGCTTGGCCAGCATATGAAACGGCTCTTGGTCTGTAGTAAGGAAGTAAGGTTATAAGGTTAATTTGGTCGAATCGCAAGACGCCCGGGAATGGGCACACCGGGGAATGGCCTTATCAACCGCCCCGCCACGTCTTACAATATAGCAGGGTTATTCGTGTCGGGAGAAAGGCTATGCAACTTCAACGTCGTGAACTTTTGACCACAGCAGCCGCTACTGCATTCTCGCTCACAAGCCAGCGTTCGTTTGCCCGTAACCTGCCCCCCGCCAGTCCCAAATCACAGGGTTTCGACCCTGCGCGCTTGAAGCGTATTGGCGTGGCGTTGCAGCGACGCGTTGATGCAGGCGAAGCGCCGGGTTTTTTGGCCGCCGTGGTGCGCGACAACAAGCTGGTTCATTTCGACGCGGTT
>JANLSL010000153.1:0-2570 GCA_031362385.1 Alphaproteobacteria bacterium
TGTTTTGGTAGGTAGCACATAGATAGGAAGTCTTGCCAAACTAAAGCGATTGATAACTTTAAATGATGCCTGATTCCTTTTGAGCAGCAATACAGTACAGCCACCACTTCCGCACCACGCCCGACCAGAGACAAACACAAGGTAAACTTCGATTTCGTCATTGAGAGACAATGTCGCGGCTGAATAACGCGTCGGCCACTCGTTTTCAAACTCACGAGCAAGATCGCCCCGAGGTTTACCGAAAAGATAAATTTGGAGAAATTGACGCAGCGCGTTTTCACTTTCCGCAGTCTCTATCGCGTAAGCGTGTCCTACCGATGCAGCAAAAAGAAACGTGGCTACTCCTAGGTAGATCAGCAATCTCACTTTTAATAAAACACCTATTTGAACCATTTTTTTGAACTCCATAACGCCGGCGGCTAGCATGCGGGCTGGCACAACACGTGAGCCTGCCGTGAGTCGCCGATGACTAGTTTCTGACTCGCTTGATATATTCGGAAAGCTCAGGAGCTTCAAAAAACAACTTCCGCGCCTCTTCCGCACTCACTGCGTACTTTGCGGCGTCGGTTTTTTCACGGAAACGATTTGGAGCATATAGTTTCCCGTCGCAGAAGATAAAATCAACTTGAGTAGCTTTGGCTACGAGGGCACCGTTGTAACCGTAGTTTCTACCTTCGTAAGCCAGCTCAATTTCGCGAATAGCAAAGTCTTTGCTATTCAAAAACGTAATCCGGCTGTACCAGCTGCCGCTATGTCCGAACTGATCGGCGCGCATTGCGAAGATTTCTCCGCCAGGATCGAGGCTTGATGCTTTTTCGTCGAATGGGTCACGTGAGTCTGAATCAAAGAACACGTAAAACACGCCACCTTCTGCCGATCGACTTATCTCCTGATTTACTTCCAGACTCATCTTTCCAAATGTTGAGGCGTCGGCAAGTTCGGCCAAGGATTCGGGTTTGCAAGATGCCCAAGCGTTGGCGCTCAGGGCTGACAGGCCTGCGATTACTAAAAATTGCTTCACTTGAAGCCACCCCTAAGCATAGATTGCGCCACAAAAATCACCAAAAGTCGGGATAACTGAATATTACCCCGAATCGTGGCAAAAATCCTGGGCTCCCGGGTCAAAACCTGTTTAGACAGCTTTTTCACCCCTTTTTAAGGGTTCCGGCCGCAAACTAGTTGACAAGCGGCCTAGAAAAACGATCTTAACAAGATACAATAAGCCGCTGATATTTTGACATAATGCGGCTTAGGACAAAGGATTAACGCTGGTGGGCTTCACAGCCATCCGTACAGAAAACGTTTCACGCCCGGCAACTGCCGTGGCGATGGCTGCGTTTGTCGTGGCGGGTGACGTTGTTGCGCTAACACAGCGTCTTGCGGACCGGGGTCTGCGACTTAACCACCCCTGAGCGCTGTTCACGACAGAGCGGCACGCGTTCAGGGGCATTGGATTTTTAAGTCGCTCCATTCAAACGCAATCTTTGACCCCAGTCGTGAGCAGTACCATGAACAACAACCGCGTCATCATATTTGACACCACCTTGCGCGACGGCGAACAATCGCCGGGCGCTTCCATGAACAAAGAAGAAAAAATCCGCATCGCCAAGATTTTGGAAGAGATGAGGGTTGATGTCATTGAAGCCGGATTTCCGATCGCGAGCCAAGGCGATTTCGAAGCCGTCGAAGCCGTGGCCAAGGAAATCAAAGACTCCATCATCTGTGGGCTTGCACGGGCGGCCAAAGGCGATATCGACCGCTGCGCCGATGCCATCAAACCTGCCCAACGTGGCCGCATTCACACCTTTATTTCGACATCTCCGCTGCATATGAAGTTCAAATTGCAGATGGACCCGAAGGATGTGCATCAAGCCGTGATCGACAGTGTCACGCGTGCCCGCAAGTACACCAATGATGTGGAGTGGTCCGCCGAAGACGGCTCACGCACCGAGCACGATTTCCTATGCCAGTGCGTGGAATCAGCCATCAAGGCGGGTGCTCGTACCATCAATATCCCCGACACTGTGGGCTATACGGTGCCTGATGAGTACAACGCGCTGATCAAAATGCTGTTTAACCGCGTGCCCAATATCGATCAGGCGATCATCTCGGTGCATTGCCATAACGATTTGGGCTTGGCCGTGGCTAATTCGCTGGCCGCGGTGCAAGCCGGTGCTCGTCAAGTCGAATGCACAATCAATGGGCTTGGCGAACGTGCGGGCAATGCCGCGCTTGAGGAAATCGTCATGGCCCTGCGCACCCGCCAGGACCATATGCCCTACCAGACCGGCGTGAATTCCGAACTGATCATGCGGGCGTCACACTTGGTTTCAACGATTACCGGCTTTCCCGTGCAACCCAACAAAGCCATCGTTGGCGCCAATGCCTTCGCCCATGAGTCGGGTATTCACCAAGACGGTATGCTGAAGAACGCGCAAACCTACGAGATCATGACCCCTGAATCAGTAGGCTTGAAAAAGTCCAACTTGGTCATGGGCAAGCATTCGGGGCGCGCGGCTTTCCGTTCCAAGTTGAAGGAATTGGGCTACGAGTTTGGTGATAACGCCATC
>JANLSL010000168.1:0-3607 GCA_031362385.1 Alphaproteobacteria bacterium
GGCTTGGCGGCGAAGAACCTGAACGGCGGCGACTTGGCCGTGACCACCGATTATCGCCAGGTGCTGGCCGAGGTGCTGGCCAAACGCATGGGCCAACCGGCCATCGACCAAGTCTTCCCGACCATCAAATATGCGCCGCTGGGCGTTGCGCGCTAAGGGCATGATGATGGGTCGGTTTGTTAGTTTTCTCACGTCGTTGCCCACGGCGTTATTGGTATGTGCTGCTGCGTTCGCCGACACCAGCTTCACATTGTATGATCGGGATTATCCGTTTTTCGTGCAGCACTTGGTGACCAATAAAATCGTCGGGGTGATCACCGACATGACCACGATGTGCCGGATGAATTAGGAATGACGCGCGTCCCCCTCACCCGACACTTCGTGTCGACCTCTCCCACAAGGGGAGAGGTTTACTTCACTTCTCCCTCTCCCCTTGTGGGAGAGGGTCGGGGTGAGGGGTTATTTTGTTTTTGCGCTGGGGCCGTGCATCGTCACACCAGCACCCGCATACTGCCCACCACCAGGTGAATCGATTTCACTTTGGCCGCGTCGTATTTAATTTCGGAAGCAGGATTCCATTGTTCGCACAGCAGCACTTTTTCGGTGCGCCGTTTCAGGCGTTTGATAAACGCTTGCCCATCAGCCAACTGAATCACCACCGTATCGCCGGCTTTGACGGGGCGTAGCGGGTCGACCCAGGCCAGATGCCCAGGCTCAAAGGCAGGGAACATCGACTTGTCGTGAACATAAACGGCGTAAGCGTCTTTCACACCTTGCAGCAAATCTGGGCGCACAGCGTAACCTTGCACTTCACCGTTGACGATGAAGAAACCTTCTGTGCCCGCTTTGACATACCCAAGGATTGGTAAATCCTTGGGGCCGCTCAAAACGCCTTGCGCTCCCGATGCCATGCTAAGCGAAGGTATTTTGCGAATACCAGCGACCATTGCGTGTGACGCATTTTTTTGTGCGTGTGATGGAGCTGAGGATTTTTCGCGCGCCAAGAGATCGCTGGGGGAAACGCCCAGCGCTTTGGCCAATAGCGCAAGCCAGTCGACCGTCAAGCGACGGTCGCCTTTTTCCAGGCGGTCGATCTGGGGCTGGCTGGTTTTAGGGTCCAGCTTCAGTGCGAGGTCGGTCTGACTCCACCCCAGGGCCTCCCGAAGCTCGCGGATGCGGTTCGGTGTTTTGTCCATACCGCCTTCAGTATACCAGGCCGGTATAGCGCGTCAATACCAAAATACCATATTGGCATTGACTGATAATACCATAATGGTATTATTCACTTCTCGTTTTTATCAGTGGGGAGTTCGAGCCATGACGCTTCGCCAGTACCTCAGCCTTCATTCCATCACCGAAACCACCTTTGCTAAAATGATTGGCACCAGCCAGGCCGCTGTCAGCCGCTACTGTAGTTTTCGTGTACCGGCGGCGGCCCAAATGCGCGCCATTATGAATGCCACGCAAGGGGCGGTGTGCGCCGCCGACTTTAAAAGTTTCAGCGGTGTGACGCCGCCGCCCGCAGCTTTGCCCACATCCAGAATGAGTGCAGCATCATGAGTCATTTTGCTGCCGCCGCTATCGACAAAGCACCGCGTGTTATTTTGCGCGGGCCCCAAAAAATAAACATCCCATGTTTGGGCCCGGTGGCCAGCATCGCCTGGGAAGAAGCGCAGCGCGCTGGCATTACCTACGCGCAAATCATCGGCAAACAACGCGCCCAGCGTTATGTGAAGCCGCGTCACACGGCGATGTGGCGGGCATCGCATGAAACGCTGGCCAGCCTGGCTGAAATTGGCCGCGTGTTTGGCGGTCGCGACCATAGCAGCGTGATTCATGCCATTCGCAAAGTTGAGGCGGAGAAAGCAATAAAAGAAAACCCATCACATGACCAAACCAAATAGATGGATGCCCTTAGATTGGGGCGATTACTGGCGCGATACCGGCCACCTGAATGCCGCCGAACACGGTGCGTATTTCAACTTGCTGGGCGCCTATTGGGTGTCGGGTCAACCATTGCCCGATGATGATGTGCGCTTACGCAGGTTGGCGCGCTGCACGGCTGGCGAATGGCGCAAAGCGCGCGGGGCGGTGCGGGCATTCTTTAGTGTGCGCGATGGACTGCTGCATCACAAACGCGTCGAGCGCGAGATTTCACGCGCGATGGATGTGTATGAGGCCCGCCGTGCGCGCATCGACAAGATCAACGAGAAGCGAAGATCGTCAGCGACATCGTCATCAACTTCGCCATCATCATCGTCACCACACTCACAAACACAAACACAAATACAAATACAAGATTCAGTTCCTATCGGAACTGGGCTTGAAGCCAAGCCCCCAGGGGAAATGGCTGGTGAGGGCGATGTTCCATCAGGTTCGTTGAAAAGCCGCATCTTTGGTCCGTGCCTGGCGTGGCTGGCCGCCCAAGCCAAACTGTCTGACGCCCAGGCGCGCCGTGTGACCGCGCGCTGGTGCGCCAAGTTCGGCGACGGCCCGGTGCTGGAAGCGTTTGGCGCTGCTGCCCGTCAATCACCGCTCGACCCCGTGCCCTACATCGAAAAGGTTTTGCATCATGGCGCACTCAGCTCCACTGGTAACACCATCGGAAAATCATTCGCTTCCAGCCCCGGCCTCACGCGCGCCGCTGCCAGTGCCCGCGCCCAAGCCGTTGACCACCTTGCAGGTTTGCGCGCTGCGCTCGGCGCTGGAAGAGTGGAAGGCGCACCACACGCCGCCGCGCATGCTCAACACCACAACACTGCCGCTGTTGATGGCCGACTACCAAGCCTGCCTGAAACCGGCCAGCGCTGAGGTGTATGCGCGCTCCTTGGGTAAATTGATTGAGTTTGCGTTGGCGTTTGGAATTCCCTGTGGTGACCCCGCAGCAGTACAGCGCATTTATCACGAGAAGCTGGCTGACCTGCCGGAAGATTTGCTGGCCAAAGCCATCACGCGCGTGACCGACATTTGGACGTGGGGCAACCGCCTGCCCATGCCCGCCGAGATTCGCAAAACCATTTCCAACGAGCTGGTGTATCGCAAAGTGCAACTGTGCCGCGCGCAGGTGGCCCTGCTCAAAGCCCGCGACCGCGAGCGCTACCTCAGTGCCCCAAAAATAATGATCACAGGAAATCAAAATGAAATCGCCAGTGAAAAATAAGTCAGCGAAAAACACGATCGATGTCGGCACCCCTCAGCGCGCGCACCAGCGCGGCGGGCTGCGCTTGGGGGCCAGGGTGCAAACCGATGCCGGGATCATCACCCACCACGGCGCTGCGGCGCGGGTTGAATGTGTGCTTGATGCGCTGCGCGACACTGGCTTGATCGACGGCTGTGAAGGCACCAAACCCGACCGCAATGCTGTGGGCCGCAGCCGCTATGAACAAGGGGTGTGGCTGCGCCGGTTGTTTTTCAGCGCCGGGCTGAACACCGTGCATGCCATGGACCTCAGCTCCAAAACTGGCTCAGCGCCCGGTGCTGGCCATACGCACGATTTACGAGACGACATGGTGCGCGCGCGGATGAAATACAACCGCGTGGTGAAGGAACTGGGCCCCTGTGCCGAGGCGGTGACATCATTCGTGTGCTTCGACGACATCAAACGCGG
>JANLSL010000332.1:0-9333 GCA_031362385.1 Alphaproteobacteria bacterium
TATTCTTTACTTTGCGTGGCTGCGTGAGCGCGTTGGGACGGGCGAGGAAACCGTTTCACCCCCTGCCGATGTGACAACAGTTGGACAGCTGATCGACTGGTTATCACAGCGCAGCGCAAAACATGCAGCGGCTTTTGTCGAACGCAAGCTCATTCGCGCCGCCGTTGACCAAGTTCACCAAGCCCACGATGCCAATATACGTGGGGCCACGGAAATTGCGTTCTTCCCCCCTGTCACGGGCGGGTGAACATGACGACGCCCGACATTCGTGTTCAGCGTGATGTCTTTGACCAGGGCGCAGAGCTCACGCGCTTTAGTTCACGAAATAAACTCTCAGGGGCAATCTGCGCGTTCACAGGCCAAATGCGCGACTTTCAGGGTCCGACACGCGAAACCGGTGCAGTGATTTCAGCGATGGAACTCGATCACTACCCCGGTATGGCAGAAAAGCAGTTAGCAGCCCTCGCGCACGACGCCAAACTACGCTGGCCACTGGATGGCATTTGCATCATCCACCGCTTCGGCCTGCTCAAACCCACTGAGGCCATTGTGTTTGTAGCCACCGCCAGTGCGCATCGCGGCGATGCCTTTGCGGGTTGTGAATTCCTGATGGATTGGCTGAAAACCCAAGCCCCGTTCTGGAAAAAAGAAACCGGCCCTGACGGCGCACAGTGGGTCGAGGCACAAGCGAGCGACGATAGCCGTGCGACACGGTGGAAGATTTAGATTTAAGCAGCGGCTGACTTCGACGGGGCCGCCTTACCTGTTGCGATATCAAAATCAGCCATCAAGTTCCGGCACACATCCCCCGGTGTGAACTTGTAGGCCCCAATTTCGCGCACCGGCGTTACTTCTGCCGCTGTGCCGGTCAGGAAACACTCGGTCGCTTTGCCCATATCCTCGGGCATCATCACGCGCTCAATCACCTTATAGCCCCGTGCCTTGGCCAGCGCGATCACGCTGCGCCGGGTAATACCATCCAAGAAACAATCAGGTGTCGGTGTGTGAATCTCGCCGTTGATCACGAAGAACACGTTAGCCCCGGTTGCTTCGGCAACTTGGCCGCGCCAATCGAGCATCAAGGCATCGTCATAGCCTTTGCGCTCCGCGGTATGTTTGTTGAGCGTACAAATCATGTACAGCCCCGCCGCCTTGGCTTTCACCGGTGCGGTATCAGGGTGCGGCCGACGCCAGGTGGCCATATCGAGGCGAATGCCCTTCAAGCGTTCTTCGGGCGAGAAGTACGAAGGCCACTGCCACACCGCGATGGCGACATTGGTTTTGGTGGTTTGTGCAGCCACGCCCATCATTTCACTGCCGCGCCACACCATGGGGCGCACATAGCAATCCGTTAGGCCATTGGCGCGAATCGTTTCGTTGGTGGCATCGTTGAGTTGCTGGGGCGTGAACGGCATTTGCATGTCCAGGACGCCCGCCGAGTAGAACAATCGCTCGGTGTGCTCTTCCAATTTGAACACCTTGCCGCGATAGGCGCGTTCGCCCTCAAACACGCAGCTGGCGTAGTGCAATGCATGGGTCAGCACATGCACTTTTGCGCCGCGCCAGGGCACCAAGCTGCCATTCAGCCAGATGTAACCATCACGATCATCAAAGGTCGGCGCGGTCATGGTGTGTTCCCAGTCAGCAAAAAGATCGCGTAATTTTATTTCGTGCTAGCATACCGAATCGTAACAAGCATACGCTAGCCCTGAACACGATATATGTCAATAATGCTGACGTATTTAGTGACACGCCCGGAGCGCCAAAGCCCATGGTCAAACCCCCGAGACCCAGCCCGCCCGACGATGAACAAATTCGCCAGAGCATCGAGTTATTGTTTTTTGCGTACCGCGATTTTACCACCCGCGCAGATGAGATTTTAGCTAAACAAAACTTCGGGCGGGCCCATCACCGCGTGGTTTATTTTGTTGGGCGGCACACGGGCATGACGGTCAGTGCATTACTCGAGATTCTGGGCATCACGAAACAAAGCCTATCGCGCGTCCTGGGCCAGCTTGTGCGCGAAGGATACGTCCTGCAAAAGACCGGGATTCATGACCGGCGCCAGAGATTACTTGAACTCACCCCCAAGGGGCGCGAGTTGGAGAGACTTCTGACCACCGAACAACGTGCGCGTATTTCAGCCGCCCATAAAGCTGTCAGTGCGGCGTCGCTGACGGGCTTCCGCGCGGTGATGCTGGGCATCATGAATGATGACACCCGCCACCGATTTACATCTAGCGAGGCAATTACAGACAGTCCAAACCGCGCTAAGATGAGGCCATGGCCATAGACTCCAGCACATCCCAAGCCACTAAAACCAGCGCAGGACAGCATGTGCTGGTGGTCGATGATGACGCACGCCTCTGTAAATTGTTAGCGCGGTTCCTTAAAGAGAATGGCTACATGGTCACGGCCGCCCACAGCGCTGCCGAAGCGCGCAGGCACCTTGATGGGTTGCGCTTTGATTTGCTGGTGGTTGATCGCATGATGCCTGGCGAAGACGGCATTTCGCTGATCAAACATATTCGCACATCACTTGAAGTCCCGATCTTGATGCTCACGGCCATGGGCGAGACCGAACATCGCATCCAGGGTTTGGAACATGGCGCTGATGATTATATGTCCAAACCCTTCGAGCCGCGCGAATTGTTGTTGCGCATAAACTCTATCCTGCGCCGCACCCCCGTGCCCGATGAGCCTGCGCGGCTTGAGCTTAAATTCGGAGCTGCGCGCTACGACCTTGCGCGCCATCACCTCAGCCGCAATGGCGAACCCGTTCACCTGACCTCCAGTGAGGCCGAATTGCTGCGCATTCTGGTCGAGCATGTGAACGAGCCGGTTGATCGCATGGTTTTAGCAGCTGCGGCCGAAGAGGGCTCAAACCCGCGTACCATCGATGTGCAAATTACGCGCCTGCGCCGCAAATTAGAATCAGACCCCCGCCAACCCCGCCATCTGCAAACCGTGCGCGGTACGGGATATTTGCTGCGGGCGGATTGATGCCATGGACGGTGGCATGACCAAACAGGTCAAAGACAAAGTGGCAGGCCCAGCACCCTGGAGCCTCAACAGCTTCGATTGGGAGCGCTGGGCCCCGCGCACACTGATGGCGCGTGCCAGCCTGATCATCGTGGTGCCGCTGATTATTGTGCAAGTGATCTCGACTTATATCTTTTACGAAAATCATTGGGACACCATGTCACACCGCATGGCGGCAAGCCTGGCGGGTGATGTGGCGACAGTAAGCCATTTTATCGCTGACTATCCAGGCGAGCAAAACATCGTGTGGCTGCGTGAAACATCAAAGCGTACCCTTGAGTTCGAGATCAGCTATGAACCCGGCGCGAAATTGGCTGGTGACGGAGTAATCACAACTGCCGCCGAGATCCCCGACGACATTCTGGCCGACGCATTATGGCTCGCGTTGAAAAGGCCGTTTCTGGTGGATTTGACAACCTTTCGTGCCACCAAATTGATATCTATTTACGTTCAGCTGCCTGAGGGTGCCGTTAATATTTTAGCCCCGCGCCGCAGGCTTTTCAGCTCAACCACTTATGTCTTTGTGATCTGGATGGTGGGCTCATCGATGCTTTTGTTTGGCGTTGCCACAGTGTTTCTGCGCAGCCAAGTCAAATCGGTCCGCCGTCTCTCACGCGCGGTGGATGAGTTTGGCAAAGGCCGCGATGTGCCTGACTTTCCTGCTGAAGGCGCATTCGAGGTGCGCCAAGCCGCGCGCGCATTTAACGTCATGCGCGGACGCATTCGTCGTCAAATCGCTCAGCGCACCGAAATGTTGGCCGGAGTATCGCACGATCTGCGCACACCTCTTACCCGTATGAAACTTCAACTCGCCATGCTGGGCCGCGAACATGACCCAAGCGACATCGCCGCCCTTAAAGATGATGCCGCTGATATGGAACGTATGCTTGATGCCTATCTTGCTTTCGCGCGCGGCGAGGGCAACGAAGAAAGTGTGCCTACCGATGCCTCTGAGTTGCTTGAAATTGTTGTCGCCAAGTATCGCCGTGACGGTGCGAATGTCACGGTGATGATCGACGACAGCGCCAAACGCAGCATTCCATTGCGCCCCGTATCGTTTGAGCGCTGCTTGAATAACTTGATTGGCAACGGCGTGCGCTACGCCAAAACAGTTGTGGTTTCAGCAGCGATTCATGATCGTATTTTTAGTACGACCGTTGATGATGATGGGCCGGGGATCAAACCGGAGATGCGCGAAGATGTATTTCGCCCGTTTATGCGGCTCGAAGAGTCGCGCAACCCTCAAACAGGGGGTGTTGGCTTGGGCCTGACGATTACCCGCGACATCGTTCGTAGTATGGGCGGTGATGTGATCTTGAGCGAAAGCCCACATGGCGGATTACGCGTGAGTGTTACGATTCCGCTTTAGGATTTTGCGCTGCGCTGAGAAGCCTTGTTGTTCCGCCGGGCAAAACGATTTGAAAAGTTTGCCGCTTGTTCAGCATAACCGAGCGCACGATTCAAAGCTGCCATGGTCTTGGTCATATCTGCTGACGCATCAGCGCGCCATGCCCGCAAGGTTGAAAGATAAACCGCCTTCAAGCCCATCATTTGCACAAGGCCGCTAAGACCATGGGGCGAAAGGCCCGCTGCTGTCATTGTCGCGGTCATGGAACGCGAAAGCCGCGCCAGCAGCATGGCCGCCGCGCCTGGCTCGGCCATCACGCCTTTCATCATTGCAAGCACACCACTGCGGTGTTTTTGCAATACATCAAGCCGGCGCATGATCACGTCGAACAAGCGATCTTTGACGGACTGGTCATGATCGACGGACTCAATGGCGGAGAATGCTGCGTGATCGACGTGATCGGCAAACCGCGCCAAAAGATGTGATTGGGTCGGGACATGAGTCAAAACCTTACCCAGTGTCATTTCCGCACGCCGCGCGATTGCTTCAAATGATAAGTGGTGCCACCCAGTGGCAGCAGCTTCATTCATGGCTGCGTCAAGAATACGCACCAGTGGGTCAGCATCTTTTTGAGCTGTCGATTTCGTGCTGCGCGGTTTGCGGGCCATATGCCTTAAATCCAACTATGCGCCAGATAGTTCGCGTGACCGTTTGGTCGCAGCGGCCACCGCCTCAGTCATCAACTGCGCCAGCCCGCCTTCGCCCATCAACACCGCCAACGCGGCCGCCGTTGTGCCGTTGGGGCTGGTCACGTTTTGTCGCAAAACGGAGGGAGGCTCAGTCGCGTGTTCAATCAAAGCCCCAGAGCCTGACACCGTGCGGCGGGCCAACTGCTCAGCCAGGTCGGGCGGCAAGCCGGCATCGCGCCCCGCCTGTGCCAAAGCTTCAGCCAACAGAAATACATATGCAGGGCCGCTGCCCGACACTGCGGTTACGGCATCCATGAGCCCCTCATCAGCCAGCCACGTCACATGCCCCGCAGCAGCCATGAGAACGTCACAGACGTGGCGTTGAATTGGGCTGACTTCGACTGCGGCATTCAAAACACTGATGCCCTTTCCAATCGCAGCAGGTGTGTTGGGCATTGCCCGCACCACGGCAGCTTTTGCACCAAGATGCGATTTGAAGAACGCGATGTTCTTGCCTGCAAGAATCGATAAAAAAACACAGTGCGGCGCAAACTTGGCATATGCAGGCACAACTTCAGCTGCCACCTGGGGCTTGACCGCAAAGATCACCACGTCAGGGTGAAAGTCGCTGGGCAGGTCACTTGCTTTGGCCAGTACCGTTAGTGCGCGATGTTTATCGCAAATTGAAATTGAACCCCGCCCTGCGGGTTCGACGATGATGACATCAACTGGGTTAAGTCCGCGCTTAAACCAGCCCTCAAGCAGGGCATTGCCCATCTTGCCGCAACCAACGAGGAGGAGTGTGCCTTCGATCATGGCGGGCAGTTTATCATGACTGCCGCTGTCTCTGGCGAGAATAAAAGCGTGGCGGTGCTTAGGCCTGACCGACGGTATCTAGCAGCGAACTAGCAATGGCGTCTTCCGCCGTGCGCCCGCCCCAGATCACGAACTGGAAGGCTGGGTAATAGCGTTCGCATTCGGTCATCGACAAATCCATCATGTCGGTAATGGTTTCGACGTCGACCGGGCCTTGCAGACGGATGGTATGGCGGAACATCGGAATGCCCTCTTCCACCCAAATTGCGAAATGGCCCATCCACAGCCGCTCGTTCAACTTGGCGAGCAGCTCGTAAATTTGGCCCATCAGCTTGGGTTGAACGCGCATATCAAAAGCACAACTGAAGTGCAGCGCGCTTAAGTCTTCCGACCACGCGAAGAACATTCCGTAATCACACCACGTTCCCGGCGCTTCAACGGCCAGCTCAGTTTCGCAACGGCGGTCGTAGACCCATTCTTTGTCGGCAATAATGTCTTCGATGATATCAACGGGGTGCGCGACCTTCGCAGACTGGCGGCGCGGTGTAACAGACTGCATGAAACTCCCCTCGCTAGCCCCACCAAACCGGGCTTGAACTCACTATCGCGTTTCGTGTCCGGCGTTAACGAACATGAATCAAGATATAGGAGGGGTATTTCGCCCGCAACACAAAATCTTGGGGGTTTCTGCGGAGTCGCGAACCCTGTGGATAAGGGCAAAAAAATGAGTCAGATGAATCGGTTGCGGTACATTTCAAAAATGCGACCGCTGCGGTTTTAGCGCGCTAGTGGTTCGATTCTAACATTCGCATCCCGTTTCACTGGACTGATTTGCGAATGTTAGAATCATGAGAACCACTAGGTATATATATACTTTGGTGGAGCTTTGGATCTGAAATTCGCCTCACAGTGCGGGGTTAAAATGGGGTGCGAATGTCAGATCCGCTCCACTAGGGTTGGTTTTTTCTTCTTTGCCAGTTCGCGTTCGAGCGCATCGAGACGCATCTGAAGTTTTTCCTGCTCAGCGCGCGCAACCGCGGCCATTTCCTTCACAGCTTCAAATTCGTCGCGTCGCACATAATTGGATTCAGCCATCATGCGCTCGAACCGATCACGGATCATGGCTTCGATTTCATCTTTCAACGACGTCAGCGCGCTTAGCGCACCACCAGCCACTTTGGCCAAATCGTCAAAAATTCTGTTCTGGGTCTGCATGATCATCTCCGGCGTCAAATGGTGTGTGCCCCATTCATATGGGGGGTGGGGTGGACGCGAGCAATAATACCAGCGAAAATCATTCCTGCAAAACTCCAACCCTCACCCGCGACGATGTCGCGACCTCTCCCACAAGGGGAGAGGTAATTTGGCGAACCTCTTTATGTTCCCTCTCCCCCTGTGGGAGAGGGTTAGGGTGAGGGGGAATAGTTTTGCGAAGAACATAAAACGTTAATTTTGCACGATGGGCCGGTTCCTGTGTTTGTGATTCCATTCCCTCATATTGACCCGATCATTTTTGCCGTCGGGCCGCTCGCGATCCGCTGGTATGCGCTCGCCTACGTCGCTGGCCTTTTCGGCGGCCTCTGGTACATGCGCCGCCTTGTAGAAAGGCCACCGGCATTGATGACGCCTGAGCATGTCGATGATTTCTTTCTGTGGGCAATGCTGGGCGTGATCTTGGGGGGGCGCTTGGGTTATGTCCTGTTCTACAAACCCGCTGAATACTTCGCGGACCCAATTACGATTTTGCAAACTTGGAATGGCGGTATGTCATTCCATGGCGGATTACTCGGCACGATTCTGGCCATCATGTTATTCGCGCGAAAACACAAGATCGAGCAATGGTATATCTCGGATGGCGTGGCGTGCGTGATGCCGATTGGACTATGCTTCGGACGGTTGGCTAACTTTATCAATGGCGAACTGTGGGGTCGTGCTGCTCCCGATTTACCCTGGGCAATTGTATTTCCTAACAGTGGCGACATCCCACGCCACCCCAGCCAACTCTATCAGGCGTTCCTGGAGGGGCCGGTGTTGTTTGGAATTATATATTTCCTCTCGCGCAACGAGGCAATCCGCCGCAAGCCAGGTATCCTCACAGGCACCTTTCTGATCGGCTATGGTTTTTTTCGGATCGTAGATGAGTTCTTCCGCGAACCCGACGCGCACATCGGCTTTCTCGCTATGGGCATTACAATGGGGCAATTGCTGTCGGTGCCCATGGTGCTGTTTGGTATCTATTGCATCTGGCGGGCACAAACCGTCACGCGCAAGGCATGAGCCCGGCGGAAATATCGTCCGCGGCCAAGACCATCCGCGAACAGATCCAACGTCACGGATTCATATCGGTTGCCGATTACATGGAAATTGTAGCCACGGCTTACTACGCACATGGTGATGTGTTTGGCCAAGGCGGCGACTTCACCACCGCGCCCGAGATCAGTCAGACGTTTGGCGAAATCATTGGCCTGTGGTGCGCGGTGACGTGGCAGCAGATGGGCTCGCCTACTCCGTTTCACTTGGTTGAATGTGGGCCAGGGCGCGGAACCTTGATGGCCGATGCCCTGCGCGCCACCAAAACCATTCCGGGCTTCGTCGCAGCCGCCGACATTCATTTGATTGAACGCAGCCATGCCCTGCGCGCCCTTCAAAAGAAAACTCTGAGCAACCACACCATCACTTGGCATGACGATCTCGCCACCCTGCCCGATGGCCCTGTCATTATCATTGGCAACGAGTTTTTGGATGCGCTGCCGGTGCGGCAATTTCAACGAACAGCTGATGGCTGGGCCGAGCGAGTGATCACGCTTGATACAAATGACGCTTTTATATTTTCAACTCGTCCAGTCGATAATGTCCCCATCCCTATTCCTCTCGCCGTCACGGCCGAGGTCGGTGCAATTTTTGAGCACTCGGCAGCCATCACTGCCCTGATCAAACTCATCGCCGACCGCCTTGCGCGTAGCGCTGGGGCCGCTGTGTTCATCGACTATGGGCACAGCACATCAGGACTAGGCGATACGCTGCAAGCTGTGAAAGGCCATGGGTACCACAACGTCCTGACTGCTCCCGGCGAAGCCGACATCACAGCCCATGTGGATTTTGCACATGTCAAAACCATGGCCCAAAGCGCAGGCGTTTGTGTATCCGGCCCCATCGAACAAGGCATTTGGCTGCGGCACCTGGGCATCGGCGTGCGACAAGTTCAACTGGCGCGAGGTAAACCTGCTGATGTTGCCCAAACCATTGAGCAAGGTGTGCGCCGCCTCACCGAACCCCATGGCATGGGCGTGCTATTTAAGGTCATCGCCCTGGGAGATTCGTCGTTGACCCGGCTTGAAGGCTTTGGATGATAAAGTTCAAATCATGATCTCAATTGAGGCACTTTCGCGCATTCCCGGAATTCGGCACGGCTTTTTTACGCGCAATGGCGCGGGCGAA
>JANLSL010000245.1:0-2345 GCA_031362385.1 Alphaproteobacteria bacterium
CTTCACCCGACTCCCGGGTCAGCCATTTCGCGAGTTCAAGCTGCACAATGGTCGGCACCAACCATTCGGATCGCTCAGGTAAATGACGAGCAATCTTGCGCCCTAACTCAGAATCAATCAGCCATTCAATCCAAGCCGATGTATCGATGAGCCGCATTAGAAACGGTCTGCTCGGTCGCGGTAATTCTTCGGCTTGGCCCCGCGCGCAAGTCCGGCGAGGTTCTCAGGCTTGGGCACCGGCACGAGTAAAACACCTTCACCCTTCGGAATGAAGGCGAACTCCTGCCCCGCCTGCCAGCGTTGTGCTTTGCGCACGGCCTTGGGAATTGAAATCTGGAACTTGGCTGAGAGCCGTGTGATATCCGCGCTACGCATTACGTTACCTGCATCGATCAATATGTCGTAAGATAATATGGCATTGATCGGGTTAGATGGCAAACCAGCTATTGAAAGTTAAGATAAGCGAACCAAACCGACCTGACACCCCGTTAATGGGCGGACTGCGGCTCGTAAATCGGCGCAGGAGCGCATCTATAGACATCCCATAGGATGTCTATTATACAGTTTTAATGCACCGCGTTGTTATTGATACCTCGGTTGTCGTGGCAGCCTTGCGGAGTCGAAGCGGGGCATCGAACGAGGTCTTGCGACGTCTCGGCAGCGGGAAAATCATCGCGCTTGCGACCCCCGCCCTCTTTCTCGAGTACGAGGAGGTCTTGAAACGACCGGAACATTGCGACGCACATGGCTTAAGCGCGGAACAAATTGATCGTTTCTTGGCGACGCTGGCGAGCGCACTGGAACCGGTCAGTGTGCATTTCAGCTGGCGCCCGCAATTACGCGACCCGTCCGACGAGATGGTTTTGGAAACAGCGATCAATGGTCAAGCGCAATATCTGGTGACATTCAACGTCAAAGATTTCATGCCTACTGCGGAACAGTTTGGAATATCTGTGAAGCGACCGAACGAATTTCTTAAGGAGAAGGCCTCATGAGCAAAGCGACATACCCCCTCAAGCTTCCGCTGTCCGTAAAGTCGGCGGCATCACGGCTCGCCAAAGAAGACGGCGTGTCGTTGAACCAATGGATCGCCGCCGCGGTCGCCCAAAAGGTCGGGGCGGTGGAGACCGCCGCACAGTTCTTCACGCGCCGCGCTGGCAAAGCCAAGCCGCGCGACTTGCTCTGGTTTCTCGACAATGCCCCGGACAGGCCTCCGGTGCGCGGCGACGAAAGGAATTAAATATTGAACCCTTCGTTGCTGAACAAGAAGCGCAGTCAGGCGCGCCGTGAGGTCAACGTTCGCAAATCAAACGCGGCCCCTAACTCTCTCTTTACATACAAACGGAACAATTAATTGAACGAAACTAAGGCGCGTCAGCGCAAAACCAAACTTAAGCAGCACAGCCCGCTGCCCTCTGAAGAGCAAATCCGCGAGTTCATCCGCACGTCCAAAGGCCCGGTGGGCAAGCGCGAGATCGCGCGGGCCTTTAACATTCGCGGGCCTGCCAAAATCGCACTCAAGGCTGTCATGAAAAAGATGTCGCTGGCCACCAGCGACATCGCCAAAGACAAACGCCGGTTTCAAAAAGTAGGCGTGCTGCCCGCTTCAGATGTGATTGAAGTTTCGGCGATCGACCGCGACGGCGATTTGTTCGCCAAGCCCGTGAACTGGGCTTTCAGCACGCCGCCCCCAGCTATTCTGATCATCGCCAAACCCGGGCGTGGACCAGCGCTTGGAATGGGCGACCGCGTGCTTGCCAAACTCACGCCCGCCGGAGATGACGCCTATGAAGCGCGCGTGATCAAGCGCATTCCAGCAGGTGCTGGAACCTTGATGGGCGTCTATGAAAGCCTGGCCGGTGGTGGCCGATTGCGCCCGGTTGATCGGCGCTATCGTCATGAAGTTAGTATTGCCACGCGCGACAGCGGCGGTGCTGAAAATGGCGATCTGGTCTCGGTTGAAATTATCGCCACCCGCCATCAGGGCCCGCAGCAGGCCCGCGTGGTTGAACGCTTTGGGGCCATGGACCGGGCCAAGAACTTAAGCCTGATCGCCATTCATGCGCATGACATTCCGCATAAATTCTCAGATGACGCCGAAGCCCAGGCGCGCAACGCCAAAGCTGCGATGCTGGGCACCCGCACAGATTTGCGCCCAATCCCTTTGGTGACCATCGACGGTGAAGATGCCCGCGATTTCGACGATGCGGTGTGGGCCGAAGCTGACGCCGACCCCGCCAACGTCGGGGGTTGGCATTTGTTAGTCGCAATCGCAGACGTGTCTTGGTACGTGCGCACCGACGACGCGCTTGATCATGATGCATACGAACGAGGTAACTCGACTT
>JANLSL010000301.1:0-7286 GCA_031362385.1 Alphaproteobacteria bacterium
AGCTGATCATCAGAGTTCAGCCACCCCATGTAGGGTGCTTCGGATTTTTTAAATCCCTCGGCGATGGCGTGATACATGCCTTCGTCGCGGGCACTTTGCCAATGCTTGAATGACTCTTGATAATTTTTTACAACGTCAAGCGACCCATCCGTCGAGCCGCCATCCATCATGACATAGTCGACGCGTTCGAACCCTTTGCTGTGAACTATGGAACGCACACAATCTTCAAGATAGTCACCATAGTTGTAGTTTGTCGTCACCATGCACAGACGACCCGCCGATGGCATGTGATTACCCCGCGCCTAAAATTGAGTCGAGTTGCAGATACTTGAATCGCAGCTCAAGGTCGAGGCCATGGTGAGTAGACGGAGCAAACCCGGCAAGATCAAACGTGAGAATCGCTTGTTGAGCGCCCATCACTGCGCCACCTTCGAGCGGTGTAACCTCAGTCCAGACCGCACTGGTCAACAAGTCGATGCGCCGTGGGCCATCGTCAGTGGTGTAAATCACGGCGGCTTGGTCCACCTGAATGACAGCCCGTGCCATCGGCCAGGATAATCTAACCTGCGTGTAGACCTCAGCACCCATGGCTTTGATGGTGGCCGCCAAAAAACCACGGCCAAATGAATTGACGTTCATGGCAACCTTGCCCGCGCGCTGTCGATCAAAACCGCCACCGAGATTGGGGTAAATTTCAATGGCGCCCAGCAACGGGTTCGAGGTGAGCTGTTCTGCCGTGTATGATTTTTGAATGCCATTCGCATAAGCCTCGCCCAAGCTGGGGTCAGCAATATGAAAAGTTGCAGCCGGCCAATAAACTTGATCGCGCGTTGCTGATTGCAAGGCATTCCAGCCCCCGTACTCAAGATTTGCGAAATCAAACGTGGCACTGGCCAGGGATAACGCTGGCATGGCATCGACTTTGGCTTCATGGCGCCAGGCCCCAATCCGCTTGGCTTCGTCAAGGGTGGGATGCAGCATCGCGCTGACTGAAATCGCTGCAATTTGGCGCGCGAGGGCTGGGTTTTCGTGGGCCGGGGTTTGATCTAATGACCCGAACAAGATGTTGATCTGGCGCACGCCTTCCATAATACCATCTTGCATCGCATGCATTTCGCTCAACTGCTTCTCGCTCCGGCGGTTTGGCAAGAGTTGAACATTGCCGGCGTCATCAAACCCCGCCAACGAGCCCTCATCGCACATGCACGCATGTTCAAGTACATCGGGGGTGCGCATCAACACCTGCACCGCCTCAGCGCCAAAACCATCAGCCGATAGATACGCCTGAAGATCGATACCACTTAGAATGTTTGCCGCCGCCTTATCGCCTAGGGCAAAATAAAGCCCCGACATGTCAACATTCATGCCTTCATGCTTCAAAATACGCTGCAAAACAGCCTGAATAGTTGCGCTATAGCCCAGGTCGACCAGCATCACACGCGCGTTCTTGTCAAAAAGAATGGATTGAGCAAGCGCTTTCAAAAGGCCTGGCCGATGGTGTTGCGATTGCGCGATGAGCTTGGCGCGCAAGGTTGGGTTCATGCCAACCGCGCGGATTAAAGTGACAAACGCATCAGGTTGCGCAGTATCAAAACCGGCCAATTGTGGATCAGCTTGCGCTAAGTCCGCGCGCGTCAGGCCAAGATGACTTAAAATCTCGTCGGTCGTTCGGCCAGGAGTTGCCAGAACAAATTCCCCAATCAGGTCGTGCTCGCCTGGATACAGCGCAGATCGAATGACAGCCCTTCGTGACAGCCAAAGTTCTTGGAAGTTGGTCTTGATCCCCAAGTGTTGCGAGGTTTGATCCACCACGCGCTTGAGGAACCGCCCCTCGCGCATCAAACCATACACTGCATCAGCCTTGGATTGATGTGCAGATTGCACAACCCACCGACCGAAGCCTGCAAAAATGGGCGCCATCACAGCCGCACCATAGCTCCAGAAAAACTGAAGCTGGGGTGAGAGGGCCGCTGGTGCCCGGTGATGAAAGCGCGAGCGCAGACCTGTTAATCCGAAGTCTCCGCGCTCACTAAGGGCCGCAGACCGCTCATGAATTGCGGTTGGAAACTCGTTCTGTTTGGTACGCGGTGAGAACGCCCACTTGCCGTAGTCGATGCAGGGAATGCCAAGGCGTCGACACGGCGTGATGTCAGCATCGGGGTTATCGCCGACGTGAAACATCTCTGATGGCTTAACCCCGAGTTTTGGAACCAGCACATCAAACAGATCGCGCCATTTGGGCTTGCCTGCTTCGCACGAGACTACAATTTGTTCGAGCTGCTTTTGATCGGACATCCCAGCCCGGGCCAAAAAGACCGCAATCTCAGCACTCGAGAAATAAGTATCGGATATCAAAACAACACGCACCCCCGCCGCATGTGCTTTGGTTATCAGCGCGACCAGATCGGCGTCGAGCACCATCAGGCTGGTCTCGAGTTCAAGCTCTGCTCTCAGTGCTTGGGCAGCGTCAAACCCGCCCGCGAACAAAAACCCCGGTATCTCGGCGTAGATTTTTTGTAACGTTATTTCACGGTAGCCCGTGATGCGTTGCACTTTCTCGCGCGCACGCGTTTCGGCCAAACGCCGCAGCTCGGCAAACTGCACCGGCGTCACATTTGCCGCCAGACGCCCTGCATCGGCCAACCGCCTTGCCAGCATCAAGAACACGTCATGGGGCTCAGGCACTTTGCGCCAAAGCAAAGTATCAAACACGTCAAGCGATAGCACTTTGACGCGCCCCGCATTGATCGCGTCGCTGACGGGCTTGAGGCGAGAGTCGGTGATGGTGTTGGGCATCGGCACAGTTATGAGTGCTCTAAGGTTTGCGAACGAAGTCTGATCAAACCATATAACGCCTTCGTAAACGGAACAGAAATATTGCAGTGGTCGGCGATTTCGACAACTGCCCCGATCAGGGTTGCCACCTCCAACCCCCGCCCGCGCGCCAAATCAGCCAACATTGAGGTTTTGGCCCGTGCAGGACGCCCGTTGGCCGGAAAGCGCTCGGCCCCACTTGGGCCAGGCGGAAGGCCCAAAGTCACGCCCACCAGCCGGCCTTCGTCGACCGCTTTGATGGCAAGCTCGCGCACCAGCGGATCACCCAGCATCAAGTCGGTGGTGGCCATGGTCAAGGCGCTGATGGGGTTGAACGTCATGTTGACCAGAAGTTTGCCCCAGATGGCATGACGAATCTGATCGGTGGTTTCGGTGATATAGCCCGCCGCGCGGAACACATCGGCGATGGCCGCAAGGCCATCGGGCGAACCATTGGGGCGACCCAGTTGCAATTGATTGGAATGAACATGGTGGAGCGTACCGTCAGCCTCAATGGCGACGTTGCAGTTGATCACGCCCCATATCAAACGCTCGGTTGGAATAGCCCGCGCCAAGTGCCCGCCCGGATCAATCGAGGTGAGTGTGGTGCCGTGCAGCTTGCCGCCAAAGCCATCAAAGAACCACCATGGCACACCGTTCAGCACAAACACCCAGGGTGTGTGGGGCGTTGAAAGTGCGCCAAGGTGTTCTGCCGCCCAGGACAATCCCGCCGCCTTGACGGTGACAATCACTAAGTCTTGCGCAGCCAAGTCGCGCGGGTCAGACGCTGCCTTGGGTTTGCCGCTGTAGGTTTGACCGCCATCAAGCAGACGCAATCCCTTTTGATTAATCTCAGCAACCTTGCCTGGCCGCGCCAAGGCACTGACCTCATGGCCCATGCGCTGAAAGTGAACGGCCATCATGCCACCCAAAGCACCTGGCCCAACAATGCAGATTTTTTTGAACCGCATCGCTAGAACATCTTGCCAGGGTTCATGAGCCCGTCCGGATCAATGGCCTGCTTAATTCGGCGCATGACATCAACACCAGCGCCCGCTTCAGTGCGCAGGTGGGCAACCTTGCCTAAGCCAATGCCGTGTTCGCCGGTACACGTGCCGCCCATACTTTGCGCGCGCTCAACCATCAGATCATGCAAGTGCTCAGCTTCGTGAATTTCGTCGGGCTTGGTGGGGTCAATGATGAAACACACATGGAAGTTGCCATCACCCACATGACCCAACAATGGTGCGGGCATTGAGGCTTTGGCCAAATCAGCTTTGGTGGCGGCAATACACTCCGCCAAGCGCGAGATCGGAACGCACACGTCTGTCACCAAACCCTTCGCACCGGGACGCAAGGCCAACCCGGCATAATAGGCTTTGTGGCGCGCTTCCCATAACTTCGAGCGGTCTTCGGCCTGGTCAGCCCACTGAAATCCCGAACCGCCATGGTCAGATGCGATCGCGCCGACAGCCGCAGCATGTTCAGCCACGCCCGCCGGACTGCCATGAAATTCCAAAAACAACGTCGGCCTCAGCGGCAATGACAATTTGGAATAGCGATTGACGGCATCGACGCTGATTTCATCCATCAACTCAATACGCGCCACAGGTATGGCTGACTGAATGACAGACATCACCGTGTTCACAGCATCATCAATGGAACTAAACCCAACCGTCGCCGCAGCCGTGGCTTCGGGGATTGCGGCCAACCGCAATGTCACTTCCGTGGCGATTCCCAGCGTGCCCTCAGAGCCGACAAATAACCGGGTCAGATCGTAACCAGCCGCCGATTTACGTGCGCGCCCGCCGGTTCTGATGATCGTGCCATCGGGAAGAACAACGGTAAGCCCCAGCACCACCTCGCGCATGGTACCATAGCGCACCGCGTTGGTGCCAGACGCCCGCGTGGCCACCATACCGCCGATGGTGCTTTCAGCACCGGGGTCGACGGTGAAAAACAAGCCTTGATCACGCAGGTATGCATTCAACTCCACGCGCATGACACCGGCTTCAACCGTGCAATCTAAGTCCGCGGCATTGACCGCGACAATGCGGTTCATGCGCGACAAATCAATGCAGATGCCGCCATGCACTGCATTCACTTGGCCTTCAAGCGAGGTGCCTGCGCCGAAAGGGATCATCGGCACATGATGGGCAGCACACAGCTTTACAATAGCCGCCACATCTTCGGTGGATTGGGCAAACGCAACCGCATCGGGGGCTGCGGTCGGGTGCCAGGACTCCCCGCGCCCGTGCTGATCGCGCACTCCAGCATTGAGCGAAAGCCGCTCGCCCAGGTGCGCGCCCAGCGCGGCGATGACCCGCGCCACATCAGCCATTGAATGCACCGCCGGCCACCATGCGCTTCCAGACGTCGGAAACGAAATCGACGGCCTCTTTTTCGTCGGTATGCGGCGTGGGAATTCCGTTCAGCGGGCACAGTTGCAAAAGATCGTAATCTTGCGCATGCAAGCGCGGCTGAAGTTGCGCCAAGAAATTAGCTTTGGGCTGCGCGCGGTAAGCCCGCAATGCCCCCATATCAATCACGGCGGGGACGATGGTTTCACCCTCGGTAGCGGCGCGCGCGATCACCCGGCCTTGGTAGTCGATGACCTCTGATGGAATGCGCCCGGTGCCCGCCCGGCCATCATCATCGTAAAATGGCCCGATGTTGGACATTGCCAAATAAGCCACGTTCTCCCAGGCCCGCATCCGGCGGACCATCGGCATGGCTGGCGCGATGGGCTGGTCGGCGTCTTCACTGGCTGCCGCATAGCCCGCCCCGCGGCCTGCCCCTGTAGGATTAAAAATGAGCTCCGCACCACGCATGGCAAGAGCGCGAGGCACTTCGGGCCAGGAAATATCGGCCGCCACTGCACAGCCAATTTTACCCAAAGGCGTGTCGATAACCGGGAACAGGGCGGCGCGACCAAATTTGGCAACGAACTGGTCGTACATATCCCCGGGCCGGGTTTTGTGGGTGAGCGCATAGACCTTGCGGTAGACCAGCTTAAGCTGATCCTCGGGCGTCGCACCCTCGGGCGAGATCACGAACCCGCTCATGAAATAGCGCCCCGGAAACGCTGGAATGCGCTCGTACACAGCACCGGCGATGGTGGCCCCCGTGGCGCGGGCCACCCGAGCCATTTCAGCAGTCTCGGGGCCGGGCAACAAAATCCCAGCCCGCTCCCAGTCCTCAATCGAGCGTTGCAACGCATACCCCTGAACACAGAACTCAGGGAACACTACCAGTTTTGCCTGGTAATCTTTGACCGCGCGCTCGGTCATGGCACACACCCGGGCCAAGTTCTCAGGGATGCACTCAGGCCGGAACGGCGTATCAGACGCCTTGTAAACCGGGCGCATGGACGGCTGGCAGACGGCGGCAACGTATGGGGCAATCATGAGCTCACAAAATATGAATGGCTTTGTTTGGGCCTAGATTTGCCCGTCAGGCAAAACTATCTCGGTTGGCCTTTGGCGTCCATGATTCCCGAAATCACAGCTAGGGGCCTAAAAAATAGCACCTTAGACCACATCGCTATGAACCCAGATTGACAAGGATTGCCAATAGCAAGAACATCTGAGAAACGTGTTTCAAGGACACCCCCATGCCGACCATGAATATCAATTTAACCGAACCGCTGTCTGAGTTCGTCGATCGCGAAGTCGCCACTGGCGACTATCAATCGGCCAGCGAGCTGGTTCGTCATGCCTTGCGTTTGCTTCAGCAAGAAAAAGAGATCGAGCGGGAAAAATTAAAGATTCTGAAGCGCGAAGTTGCCAAGGGCCTTGACGACATCAAGCATGGCCGTTTTGCGACACGCTCCTTTGACGACATCGCCAATGACGTCCGCGCGCGATCAAGAGGCAAATAGTGGTCGAGCACAAGGTAGGCTACCGTCTCTCGCGCGAGGCTGAAGCCGACCTTGAATCCATCCTCGGCTATACGCTCGACACCTTTGGAACTGAGCAATTTAATATTTACAGCAATCTACTGCGCAAAGCCCTTGACGCCTTAGCCGAAGACCCCATCCGACCTTCGTCGAAAGCCAGGCCGGAACTGGGCAAAGGCCTTCGCACGTTTCATGCCGGATTTGCGTCAAGACGGCAGAGTGCAGCTAGGCACTTTATCGTCTATACTATTGGCGCAGATCACATCGTCAATATATCGCGCATTCTTCATGAGTCGATGGACTTGGCACGGCATCTGCCTCCTACGACTGACGTTGCGAAATAACGTAGCAACGACATTTCCGCCTGATGACTGATGTAAAGAACTGGGACAATGATGCCGCAGAGCACTTTAAGTAAGATGATGGTGAAGTCCCAAGCTAAGTTTCTTTAATTCTTCTAACCAAAATATTGGCGCACTTCTCAGGATGATACTCTTTATGATATCTGACTATTTCTTCACCCAATGGGTTATCAACAACATGTTTACTGATAAACTCCTCAGCAGACACGCTG
>JANLSL010000308.1:0-2387 GCA_031362385.1 Alphaproteobacteria bacterium
ACCTTGTTTTGGTTGCACGGCACAGCGCTGGAAGCCGAAACTTCGCGGCCATGACATCGGAAATGCGCAGCGCCGCCGAACGTGTGCTGCGTCAGTTAACGCAAGCCAAGCCCAAGGCGGACACGCCATCATGATCGCCACAGCTGTTGGGTTAGTCATGCGTGCCATCATCAAGGCCTACCAGTGGACGATTTCCCCGCTGATCGGCCAAGTGTGCCGTTACACACCATCGTGCTCGCACTACGCTCAGAAGCGATTATGCGCCACGGCCCGGTCAAAGGGGTGTGGCTCGGCGTTAAGCGAATCGCCGGCTGCCATCCCTGGGGCAGTTCAGGCTACGACCCTGTACCCAACACATTGAACGCGCCACACACATGTGCCGATCATATTTCGGCGAATCATGATACGCCGACCTCTTCAACCTCAACAGTTCAGACGTAAGACCCATGGGCGAACAAAAAAATATCGTGCTGGCAGCTGCGCTATCGCTGCTGATTCTTCTGGGATGGGAGATGTTCTTCGCTCCCAAACCAATACCCAAGGCCCCGGTAACTGCTGAGGCCGTACCGCCCGCAACCCCGACAGGGCTAACCGATCAAGCAGCAGCACCGGCAGCAACGGCACAAGTCGAAGCGCCAGCCGCGATTGAAAGCCCACGCCTGAGCATTGAAACAGCACACATCAAGGGTTCGCTTTCACTGGCTGGCTCGCGCTTTGATGATATTACGCTGACCAAGTACCGCGAGACCATCGACCCCACCAGCCCACCGATTGACTTGCTTTCACCCATGTCGGCGGCCAAACCCTATTTCGTTGAAATGGGTTGGTTGTCAGCTGATGCGAGCTTGAAGCTCCCCAACGCTGCGACGGTATGGACTCCACGTGATGCTGGCCAAGTTTTGACTGAATCCACGCCGGCGGTGTTGACCTGGGACAACGGCAACGGATTGCGTTTCACCAAAACGATCCGGGCCGACAAAGATTACATGTTCATTATTGAACAAACGGTCGAGAACATTGGTGAACAGCCCGCCACGATTTATCCCTATGGCTTGGTTGCACGCATGGATACGCCCGTCACGCAAGGCATCTACATTCTGCATGAAGGTCCGCTGGGCGTATTTAACGACACCCTCAAAGAAGTAAAATATAATGACTTGAAAAAAGACCAGCGCATGGTTGTACCATCGACCGGCGGCTGGATCGGGATTACCGACAAATATTGGCTGACGGCGCTGGCTTTTGATCAGTCATTAAAAATTGATGCCACGTTCAACTATACTGCCGTCAATGGTCGTGATCGCTACCAAACCGATTTACGCGGCGAGCCCATTACGATCCCGCCCAAAGAAAGCAAGACCATCAAATCATATGTGTTTGCCGGCGCCAAAGAGCTGAGCTTGCTTGATGGCTATACCGATGGCTTAGGAATCAAACGCCTCGATCTGGCTGTCGACTTTGGCTGGTTTTACTTTCTGACCAAACCCTTCTTCTACATTCTGACTTGGCTCAAAGAAGCCTTAGGTAACTTTGGCTTAGCGATCATTGCATTTACGGTGTTCTTGCGCGGATTGATGTTCCCGGTGGCGAACAAAGGCTTCATCGCGATGAATAAGATGAAGAAGCTGGCGCCGGAAATGAAAAAACTTCAGGACCGCTATGCTGATGACCGCACGCGCCTTAATCAGGAAATGATGGAGCTGTACAAACGAGAGAAGGCAAACCCACTCTCGGGCTGCTTGCCCATCTTCATCCAGATCCCTGTATTTTTCGCGCTTTATAAGGTGTTGTATGTCAGCATCGAAATGCGCCATGCGCCGTTCTATGGCTGGATCCATGATCTTTCGGCCATGGATCCGACAAACATGTTCAATTTGTTCGGTTTGATCCCGTTTGTGATGCCCAGCTTCTTGCATATTGGCGTATGGCCACTGTTGATGGGCATTACCATGTGGATGCAACAAAAGCTGAACCCAGCACCAGCAGACCCCATCCAGGCTAAAATTTTTATGGTGTTCCCGTTTGTGTTCACCTACATGCTGGCAACCTTCCCCGCAGGTTTGGTGATTTATTGGACGTGGAGCAACCTGCTGGGCATTTTACAGCAGTGGGTTATTAACCGCCGCTCAGCCGCACAAGCCTAAGTGACAGCAGAAGCCGAAAAGCTTGCACTCGCAGACGGCAAGCGGCTGTTTAGCCGCGCCATTTCTTTTGTCACGGGGGCACTATCGGAAGAAACCCTGCCCCTGACCCGGCTGCCAGAGTTAGCGTTTGCGGGCAGATCGAATGTTGGTAAGTCGAGCTTGATCAACGCGCTGGTGGGCCAGCGACAACTGGCCAGAGTGTCAAACACCCCTGGGCGCACGCAGGAGATCAACTTCTTCGAG
>JANLSL010000341.1:0-2817 GCA_031362385.1 Alphaproteobacteria bacterium
CGCTGATTGCCAAAACCGAAGCCGCGCGCAAACAGCCCAAGCAACTCAACCCCTATGGCCGCACTTGGCGCAAAAAAGCCACAGCACTCTTTGGGTAGGGGCCAAATTGCTTTTTTCTTGAAATACGCCTCCTCACCCTGACTCTCGCCCCTTGCAGCTTTGAACCCTCTCCCCCAAAGTTGGGGGCGAGGAATAATAAATTGTGTGAATCTGATAGCCCTTGCGGGGAGGAAAATGAGGTCTTTCGCGCACCTTTAGCCACCATCATCCTTGCGGATTTAAGCCACAATTGTGGTAAGACTGGCTAGTTCGTACTGGCCCTTGAGACTTGAGTTGTCTGTTCGATGATCCGTTGGCTTTCCATCACATTTTCACTGTTGCTGTTGGCGCTGTTTGTGGGCGGGGCTGCGGCGATTTATGGCTTCTATGAATTTGGTCGGGGTTTGCCAGACCATAACCAACTGGCCACCTACGAACCAGCAGTGGCCACGCGGGTGTATGCGGGTGATGGGCAGTTGATCCAAGAGTATGCGGTGGAAAGCCGCATCTTTGTGCCGGTTGAAGAAATTCCCAAACGCGTGATTGACGCATTTTTGTCCGCCGAGGATAAAAATTTCTATGAGCATCACGGTATTGATGTGGTTGGGCTGCTGCGCGCGATTTTTATTACCAACGTCGAGCGCAAGCTTGAGGGCCGCCGTTCAGTCGGTGCCTCGACCATCACCCAGCAAGTCGCCAAAAACTTTTTGCTCAGTAATGAATACAGCCTTGGCCGGAAAGTGCGCGAAGCCATTTTGGCAATCCGCATCGAACAAAGCTTTTCCAAGGACCACATCCTTGAGCTTTATTTGAATGATAACTTCTTGGGCAGTGGCTACGGCGTGGCAGCGGCGGCACGCAACGCATTCAACAAGTCGCTGGATGAATTGACGGTGGCGGAGGCCGCTTTTCTTGCAGGTTCGGCCAAAGCGCCGGGCCGTGTGATGCGCGATTTGGATGCGGCGCGTGATCGGCGCGACTATGTTGTCGAGCGTATGCTTGAGGACGATCACATCACTGCCGCTGAGGCTACAACCGCCAAGCAAGAGCCCATCACGCTGCATCGGCCCTCTGAAACACAAACAGTTTTTGGCGCAGAATACTTTGCCGAAGATGTGCGCCGCGATTTGGCCGAGCGTTATGGCAGTGATGCGCTGTACAAAGGCGGCCTGGCGGTGCGCACGTCGATGGATGCCGCCTATCAGGCCACCGCGCAAAAGATATTGCAAACCGGATTGGTGAATTACGATTTACGCCATGGCTACCGGGGCCCCGTTACGCAGCTTAAAGCAGATGCCCGCTTGGCTGATGGATTGCGCGCCACCAAAGTTGTACCGGGCTTGCCCAACGAGTGGCGGATGGCTGCCGTTGAGTCCATCACCAATGATCGCGCCACTATTGTGCTGGCCGATAAATCGGTGGGCACGATTGCGCTGTCTGAAATTCTGTGGGCGCGCCGCGTGAAGGTGGACAAGTCAAACGGCGAACGCTCATTGGCCGAGCGCATTCAGAACGTGGGCCAAGTAATGCAGCCGGGCGATGTGATTATTGTGACGCCGGTCCCAGATGCGGCACCTGGCATGTATCGCTTGCGCCAAATGCCTGAGATTGATGGCGCATTGGTGGCGATGGACCCACATACGGGCCGCGTACTGGCCATGAGCGGGGGCTTTGCCTTCGCACGCTCGCAATTTAACCGCGCCACCCAAGCGTTGCGCCAGCCCGGGTCGGCATACAAACCATTCGTGTATTTGGCGGCGATGGAATCAGGCTACACGCCAGCCACTTTGGTGCTCGATGCGCCCTTTGTGATGGAGCAGGGGCCGGGCTTGCCGTTGTGGAAACCCAAAAATTATACGGGCGAGTATTTGGGCTTGGCGACTTTGCGCAAAGGGCTTGAGAAATCACAAAACCTAATGACCGTACGCTTGGCCCAAGCGGTTGGCATGGAACAGGTGGTTGATGTTTCAAAGCGCATGGGCGTTTACGAGACTGAGGAACCATTTTTGTCTAACGCCTTGGGCTCGCAGGTGACGACTGTGCTCAGGCTGACTGCGGGCTATGCCATGCTGGTGAACGGCGGGCGCCAGATTACCCCCACCTTGGTTGACCGCATTCAAGACCGCCACGGCAAAACAATTTCACGCCGAGATCAGCGTGTGTGCGAGGGTTGTGCTGGCGTAAACCCAGCGCTGCCCGTGCTGGCTGATGAGCGTGCGCAAGTGGCCGACCCTGGTGCCATCTATGAAGTGGTGCACATGATGGAAGGCGTGGTGGAACGCGGCACAGGGCGCACGGTGGCTGAAGTGGGCAAACCACTGGCGGGCAAAACCGGCACCAGCAATGAAAGCTTTGATACCTGGTTTGTGGGTTTCTCGCCCGATTTGGTGGTGGGCGTGTTTGTGGGTTTTGATGAACCGCGCACGCTCGGACCAAAAGAAACTGGCGGTGCCGTCGCCGCACCGTTGTTTCGCGAATTTATGAAGGTGGCGTTGAAAGACAAAGCCGCCACGCCGTTTCGCATTCCGCCAGGCATTTCGTTTGTGCGTGTGAATTATGAAACCGGCAAACCGGCTTCCCCTGGCGACAAACTGGTAATCTTGGAAGCCTTCAAACAAGGCACGTCGCCCTTTAGCCAGCAAACCATCATGGGCATTTCCGAAGATGACCCAGGCGCTGGAATGACGGCCACGACCGACCAGCCTGCTGCGGGGAGTTTGTATTAGCGCCCTTCCATTTACTTCATCATGAATTCGCTCAGACGGCGTAAATGGAAGG
>JANLSL010000347.1:0-4855 GCA_031362385.1 Alphaproteobacteria bacterium
ATCTTCGCGGTGATTGTGGGGTCGACCTCATCCCAATCCAGATAGGCGTTCCAGGCGGTGGGATACCAAAGCTGATTCATGTGACGTGCCTGCTGGCATTATTTGGCGGGCGGCTTCTTGCGTTTGCGAACCCGGGCCGACGATCCCGGCTCGATGAGATCGTGCTTGATGAGTTCGCCTCTTTCCGCCGCCGCAATCCCGCGTCGCAAATGCGCAGCATTCGCCGGGTTGCGCGTCAGGTACGCGGTTTCATCGAGCGCGCTATATTCCTCTAGCGACATAATAACCACAGGCTGGCTGCCGCGGCGGGTGACAGTGATGGGCGCGCGGCTGCTACAGGCTTCGTCCATGACCGACGCCAAGTTTTGCCGCGCAACTGAATAAGGAATAATCTTGTTCATCTGGAACTCCATATTGTACAATTATATGTACAACGGGCGTGAAAATCAAGTGCGGACAGCCTTCATCCCATGAGCAAAGCTTTCACCAAAGAGTCTGAGGCTGACGACGAGCTGCCCGATGATGTGTCGGAAGGCTTACCGGCGGGCCTGAAAAACTATGTCACGCCTGAGGGCTTTCGAAAATTGCAAGACGAGCTCAATCACCTCGCCCGCGTCGAGCGGCCCAAAGTGGTCGAAGTCGTATCGTGGGCGGCGGGCAACGGCGACCGTTCAGAGAATGGCGATTACATCTACGGCAAAAAGCGCTTGCGCGAGATTGACCGACGCGTGCGCTACCTCATCAAGCGCCAAGAAAGCGCGGTGGTGGTTGACCCCAAGTCCCAAAAAAATCGCGATCAGGTTTATTTTGGAGCGACGGTGACCTATGCCGACCATCTTGGCACAGAAAAAACCGTGCGCATTGTGGGTTTTGATGAGGCCAACCTTGAGGCCGGGCTGGTCAGTTGGGTTTCACCCATCGCCAAAGCACTGATGAAGGCGTGTGAGGGCGATAGCGTGACGTTACGCACCCCGGCAGGCGACGAAAAAATTGAGGTGCGCGAGATTCGGTATGCGGGCTAGCAAGAATGCTTTCTCTTACCTTCCCCCGCGTGTGAGCTAAAAATTCACACAATTTATTATTCCTCGCCCCCGGAGCGAAGCGAGCGGGGGAGAGGGATGCGCCGCGTTAGAGCGTTTTAGGGCGAAGTGGACTTCGGTTCGTCCGATAAAAACGCGACCAAACAAGACGCTAGAGCGCGATTTTGATTCGATCAAAAGCTATCGCGCTCTAGCGAGGCGATAGCCGAGCTTACGCAGAGCTGGGTGAGGGGGCCGCGAGTTGCAACCTCATACAAACACATCGTTCATCACTCGACGCTAAATCAAACCCCGACCCTAACCCTGTTTGACTTTCTTTGATTTCAGAGCGGCGAGATCCATCCTGCTTGGCTAATTCCCACAAAGCCTGCTGGCAAACCTTGAACACGACTGTCTTTAACTGCCATGTCCAAGGTAGCCGCAGCATCAGCTGCTAATAAATCGAGATTAGCTGGGCTAACGTTGTTTTGGGCTTCGTAAACGCCCCTTGATTGTCCGACGCCACGGTTCCGAATTTCACATCTTCATCAGCTCGTGCTGCTTGCAACATCATGAGAGCTATTCCCGCTGCAATGATCGCCTTCGCGCTTGAAGTTAGGTTCATGATTTTTCCCCCATAACACTAACTATCCCCAAGTTTTTTCACACCCCTGGTATATCCCGACCTGGGCCAGCAGCCCCCCCCTCAGCTGTCGGTATACCATCAGAAAACCTTCAAATAACCATCAGATGATGGTGTTTGATGGTGGCCGCGCCCCATCGTCGGCGGCTGCAATTTTACGCCGCTGATCCGCACGGGTGCGCGTTGGTCCCTTGGGTGCGCAGCTTGGCGCCAATCTCACGCGGCACCAGCACACCGCTGCCCCAGGCGCGGCCCGCAGCAAAGCTTGAAGGTGAGCGCGCTACACAGCCCAGCAGCATCACTGCATCGGCACGGTCTTTCACTGTGCTGCGCAAGCTCAAGGCGCTTAAGATGCCAGTGGCTGTCGCAGTGGCAGCCGACGAGCCAAGCAAGCTCGAGATTTCAGGGTCGTTGCGATAGGCGATGGCCGAGATGGCTTTGGGCGCAACCGAAAAATCGACATAGCTGTCGCGGTCGCGCTCGCGGCTCAGCTCAGCTGCAAGTTCTGTTGTGGAGATAGAGATCGCTTCGTCATAAGCGGCCGGGAAGGGCGGCACGGCATTGTGTGCAGGGCCATTGCCCGCCGAGGCCAAAACGATCAACCCTTGAGCGGTGGCCCGGCGCAACGCAACGTGTTGTTCATCGCTGTCGGGCCCCACGAAAGTTTCCCCGACAATGCGCACCCCTTCATGGGCAAACCAATTATAGGCGTAGTTCAATTCATCCATGTTCAAGCTCAGCGCGCCGGTTTTGGGGTCGGCATGAAAGGGTGTGGCGACATAAACAATGATCGGCGTTGTGGGTTCGATGGCGCGAAAGCTGGCCACTAAGCTGTTGACCATCTCCTCGCCGTGGTTGCGCGCATGCTGCTTGTCTTGTTTGCGTGGCTCAGATGTGCCCGAGGTCCAGAACGTCATGGTGCGCACGGTGACGTTTTCAAGCTGCGAAAAATCAGTGCGCTCAATGCCCAGATCGATCAACCCAACCTTCACGGCCGCTGCGGCATATGAGAGTGGAGTTGAGAAAAAATACCCCACAAGGGCAAAAGCGGCCGCGATGATGGATGTAATCATGACGCAAATCTCCCCCGTTCGCCGTCTCAAGGTGTGAGGCGGCGGTGTACCAAAAGAACGAAAATGAAAAGTTAGCTCTAAGCTGGGCCGGCTTTACGCAGTTCGCGGTCGATTTGGAACTCGCGCGAAGTCACCGTTTTTTCAATCGAGCGGAGGCGTTGCTCGAGGCTGCTAAAGCGATCACGCACGGTTGCAAAGCGGTTGCGCACACTGGGCGTATTCCCAATGCCTAAATTCTCGGCGGTAAAGGCGGTTGAGTCTGACGCGGCACTCATGCTGCGTGGCTTTTTGTCCAGCAACCAAGCCATGAGAATATAAGCGGCAATCATCACCGGGGGCCAAAAGCAGCTGGCGATAATCCAGCCCCAGCGCGCGTACGTGACGTTCCAGCCGAAGTGATCGGCTAAGCCTGCGACGACACCGGCAACCTTGCCGCGCTCGGTATCGCGATAAATGGTCCGCGACGTCATTTCGCTTTATCCTTCCATGTCGGGTCCTCGGTTTCGAGGATTTGCTCAAGGGTTTGCAGGCGGGCTTCCATTTTTTCAGCAACCCGCGCCAGTTGATCCAACGTCGCTTGCTCTTCAACGCCGAGTGATTTGGCCGAGCTGTTCTTTGCGCGGTAGTGCAAAATCAACCAGATCGGCGCAACGATCACCAAGAAGAGGATCATCGGAACCATCAAAGCTATAAACGCATCGGCCATCGCCGTTTCCCCAGTCTTGGTATTTTCTTGTCGTTAAGCGGCGCGGTCTCGCCACTTTGGATCGTCGGCATCGAGAATCTTCTCAAGTGTACCTACGCGCTCGTCCAGTTTTGTGGCAATGCGGGTTAGGTCTTCTAAGGCAGCACGCTCATCCTCGGCCAACAGGCCAACTTGGTTTTTCTTGGTTCTGGAGTAATGTCGTAACCAGATGATCGCCAGCACGAACGCAAAGATCGTCGCAAGCTTCAAGATCTCGAAAAACTTGGTCGCAATAATAATTGTCGTGGGATCCACGTCGAGGACTCCTCTCCCCAAAAGCCCGCACGGAAACCCCGTTTAAGCTTGTTTGCCGGTTTTGGCCTTGAGCGCGGCGAGTTCCGCATCGATCTCGGTTTCGGTTTCAAGATCAGCGATCTCGTCGGCTAGGGTTCTGCCCTTGCCCAGGTCGAAAGCTTCCACACGGCCTTCCACTTCGTCCAGCTTCTTTTCAATCGAGTCAAACCGGGCCAGGGCCCCGTCGACGCGCCCGTCATAAAGCTGCTCGCGCACCGACAGGCGGGCATTGGCGGTTTTGGCCCGCGCCATCAGGCTGGCCTGCTTGGCTTTTGCCTCACCCAGCTTGTCTTGCAGGCGATGGATATCGGCGTCCAGGTTGGTCATGCGCTCGGCCAAAATGGCATCGTCGGTTTCCATCGTCTTGGTAAGATCGACAACTTTGGACTTCTCGATCAGGGCCGCGCGGGCCAGATCTTCTCGGTTGCGGTTGAGAGCCAGCTCAGCGCGCTTTTGCCACTCGCCTTGGGCCTCGTTCAATTTGCCGAGGCGGCGGGCAATTTCCTTACGCTCGGCGATCAGCCGGGCCGCATCGGAGCGCACTTCGACCAGGGTGTCTTCCATCTCCTGAACGATCAGCCGGATCATTTTTGCAGGGTCTTCAGCATGATCCAGCAAGGCGGTGATGTTGGAATTCACGATATCGGTCAGGCGAGAAAAGATACCCATGACGATGTTCTCCGAATAAAGGGCGGGGGTGTGCAGGTTGGTTATGGTTAGCGCATCGCGCGGGCGTTTGAGCCGCCAGCCACGGCTGAGTCAATAATCTCAAAGATGACGACATACTTCGGGGCTTTCTTCACGAACACTGGCATGACCCGGTCGCCAATGAACTTAAAGGTAACGGGCGGGGTTGATTCCAGCTTCTGGCGCAGAACTTCTTTCTGGTTCGCAAACCAAGAGGCTTGGGCGTCGTCGGCAGCGAAAGCAGGCAAGCCAACAGCCACAACGCCAACTGAAATGGCGGCAGCAACAACACGGGACAAGAGGACTGAGCGGTTCATAATAATTTCCTTCGGTTTGATGTGGCGTCACCATCCCCGGCGACGTCTTGTCCCTATATTCGCAAGACCTGTGCCAA
>JANLSL010000348.1:0-3940 GCA_031362385.1 Alphaproteobacteria bacterium
GTTTCAATCCGGTTTTGCACAATAAAGCGTGCCATTTGTCCGCGCGCTTTTTTGGCCAAGAAACTAACAATCGTCGCTTTGCCGTTTTGACCTCTTTGAACACGCACTGCACCACAGGAGCATTCAGCGCCTGTGCATCAATGGCGCTCCAGTATTCTTCCGAGGCTAAATTCACAACCGTTGGGCTTTTGGCCTTGGCCAGAAGGTCATTCACATGCTTTGTCAACGGCGCGCGCCAGTAATCGTATAAATTTTCGCCGTGGTGCGTATCAACTGATGTTCCCATCTCAAGCCGGTACGGTTGCATGGCATCGAGCGGGCGCAATAATCCGTAGAGCCCTGAGATGATCCCGACGTGCGCTTGGGCGAACTTGACGTCATCAGCTGACAGGGTTTTGGCCTGGAGGCCCAGATAGACATCACCATTAAAGGCGTAAATCGCGGGCTTTGTGTCGCGGGTATTTTTAAGGTCAAACGCCTGAAAGCGTTCAAAGTTCAAGCTGGCCAATTTGTCGCTGAGGTCCATCAGGCGTTTTAAATCAGCGGCAGTGTATTTTTTAACGCGCAGGACCAAGGGCGCGGTTGCGGCCAATAACGCTGGCGCGGTGGCGTTGACGGCCTCAGGCCATGGGCCAAAATCAAGTTTTTTAGCTGGCGACAGCAAAGCAAACAGCATGGCATATCCAAAATTGAGTTTCGGTTTGGTCCCGGTATATCATGCTGTTGGGCATGCTCGTGGTTCGATTCTAACATTCGCATATCGTTTCACTGGGCTGACTTGCGAATGTTAGAATCATAAGAACCACTAGGTAAATATATACTTTAGTGGAGCTTTGGATCTGACATTCGCCTCTCAGTGCTGGGTTAAAATGGGGTGCTAATGTCAGATCCGCTCCACTAAACAATGGCGCTGCGTTGACTTTGCAGGCCTTCTGGCTCAAAGCTGATGATGCTTAAGCAGGGCCTAGCAAGGGGAGATTCCGTCATGGCTGTTCCGGGCTATTTACTTGTCCTCGGCCATTCGCTCGAGATGACCAAAATGGCTGCGTATTCGGCAGCATTACCCCCTATCTATAAAAAATTCGGCGGGTTTTACTTAGGAATCGGCGGCCCCGGCCGTGGTGCTGAATTGCTGGAAGGTGCCTGGTTTGACCACTCGCTGGTATTGGCGCGGTTTGCCTCACGGGCAGACGTGACAAAATTCTGGACCTCGCCCGAATACACCCAGGCCAAGGAACTGCGCAAAGGGGCAGGGACCTTCAATGTATTTGCGATGGCTGGCAATGCCCATGAATCACCTTTGGGCCAACCGTCGTTTTTGATTCACGTCTACCGGCCTTTCGATGCAGATGAGGTGGCCAAACTCAACGCCCAGGAAGACGTCACATTGGCAGCGGGTGATGCCCACATTATCGCCCAAGCAAAATTCATGGAGACTGATCGCCTTGAAGGCGACTTGCGAGATTTCGATTTCCGTGTGGCTGCTTTCCAAACGCCAGGGGCTGCGACCGGATATTGGAATCACCCGCGGACACGTGAGTTACGCGAGGCGCGCGCCAAAGTCTCAGGCGGGAATACATTTTTAGTCGCTGGCTTACCCCGCAAAGCCTGAACGCCGTCATTCTTTACAAGGAGATCTAACATGATCGCACGCATTTTGAGTATGGTTTTGGCGCTCACCGCCACGGTGCCAGCATTGGCCCAGGCCCCAGCAGCAGAAGCACCTCGCCCCGGCTATATGTTGGTGATGGGCACCGGAACTAACCCTGAAATTATGGGTAAATATGCGCGCACGTTGCCAGCGATTTATGAAAAATACCAAGGGTACTATTTGGCCGCTGGCGGTGTTGGCAAGGCGGTGAAGGTGCTGGAGGGCGAGTACAAACAGCAATCTGTTGTGTTCGCGAAATTTCCAGCAGCCGATGGCCCGAATAACTTTTGGTGGAGCCCCGAGTACACGCTGAGCAAAGAAATTAGAAAAGGCGCTGGAACGTTCAACGTGATCAAGTTGAAGGGATTGCCAGGCGATGTTGGCAAGCCCGAAGGCAAACCTGCTTATATGATTTCTATTTTCGAAGTGAAAGACCGCTCTAAATTAAAACCTTACGGCGATGTGGCAGGCCCACTGCTGAAGGCCGCGGGAGGAAAATTCATCTCGACGGGTGGTCGCAAAGACATCGAATTGTTCGAGGGCGAGTTTGGCAACAAAAGCGTCAACGTGATTGAATTCCCCTCGCTTGAGGCCTTGCATAAATTCTACAACGACCCGGCCTACCAAAAAGTGATCCCTATTCGTCAAAGTGCAGGCGACTATACCATCCTTGAAGTGGACGGGGTTGCGCAGGCAAAGTGAGCTGCGACCCGCGTGGGGATTCAGTTCGAGAACGTCAGCGTCCGCTTTGGCGACGCGCAGGTCTTGCGCGACATTAACCTCGTACTGACCGAAAAGCGCGTTGGCGTGATCGGCAATAATGGTTCGGGCAAAAGTACCCTCGCACGGCTGATCAACGGCCTCGTGCTTCCGACCACTGGCCGTGTGGATGTTGATCATCTCGATACGCGTACACATGGCCTTGAGGTGCGCAAGCGCGTGGGCTTCGTCTTTCAAAACCCCGATGCGCAAATTGTCATGCCCACGGTGGCTGAGGATGCGGCCTTTGGGCCGCGCGCCCATGGTTTGAGCGCAGCCGAAGCAGCCGCGGCTGCCGAAAAAGCATTAGCTCAGTTTGGTCTGACTTCGCTCAAAGACCGCGCGGCATTCACACTCAGTGGCGGCGAAAAACAGGCACTGGCTTTGGCGGGCGTGGTGGCAACCCAACCTGAGTGGATTGTGTTCGATGAACCCACCACCATGCTGGACCGCAAGCGCGCAAAAATGGCGGTCAGCACGATTGCAGGGCTTGCGCAAAACGTCATCGTTGTCACACATCATGTGGAGCTGTTGGCGGGGTTTGATCGTGTCATCGTACTCGATGCTGGCCGTGTGGTGTGCGATGACAGCCCCACCAATGCCATTGCGCACTATGTTGAGACTCTGACATGAGCTTAGGCGTGTATCAGCCGGGCGACAGCGTCATTCACCGCGCGTCACCGGGGCTAAAACTAACGGCGTTGGCAGCTTATGCTGTGGGGCTCTCCATTGTGAGCGCTACGCTTTCAATCGTTCTGCTCGCAGCCATCGGCGCAGCGGCGTGGTTGAGTGCTGGCTTCACAGCGCAGCGCCTCGCGATGAACCTGAGGCCCATGCTGTGGATTTTGCTGGCGTTGTTCGGCTTTCAATGTGTCGCGGCTGGCGCCGTCGTGGCCGCGCATACCGCGCTGACGCTGATGGCCTTGGTGACGGGCGCGGCACTGGTCAGCCACACCACGCGCACCGATGATATGCTTGAGTGCCTCACGATGGCCCTCTCACCATTTGCCCGCCTGGGTGTAAAACCTGAGAACGCGGCCTTTGCCTTGGTGTTTACGGTGCGGCTGGTGCCGTTTGTTTCAAGTGTGGGGCGCGAGGCCATCCAGGCGCGGGTGGCGCGTGGGGCAGGGCGCAACCATTTTACGGCCCTGGTACCGATGGTCATCCGCCTCATGCGCGAAACTGATGCGTTGTCTGAAGCCCTGGTTGCGCGCGGGTTCGGGCGGACTTAAAAATATTCTATGCCGGTTGAAACACTCCCCCTCGACATCAAAGCTCTGGTGCGCTGCGCCATGTTCGCCGCACTAATTGCAGCGCTTGGGCTTTTGCCGCCCATTCCTGTGCCGGTGATTCCGGTGCCGATCACCGCACAAACCTTGGGCGTGATGCTGGCTGGCGCAGTATTGGGGCCCAAACGCGGCGCGCTGGCGGTGATCATTTTTCTGGGCGTTGTGGTGTTGGGGTTTCCGCTGCTGTCGGGTGGGCGCGGGGGGTTGGGTGTTTTCTTTGGGCCCAGTGCTGGTTTTCTGT
>JANLSL010000372.1:0-2325 GCA_031362385.1 Alphaproteobacteria bacterium
CCTATGCTAGGCTAGGGCCCGAACCAACTGATGCGCCACGCTTCGCCCTCGGGAGATCATCATGAATCATATTGCCACGCACCCCCGCCGTACTTTTATCGGAGCGGCTGCAGGTGGGCTGACCCTGGCCATGACATTGCCCGCGCTGCGAGGCGCTCTTGCGAAGGGTGAAACAGCCACGGCCCTGAACGCCTATGTTCAGATCACGCCGGATGACCGGGTGTCCATCGTCGTGCCTGGCGTCGAGATCGGCCAAGGTATTTATACGGGCCTGCCAAAAATTCTCTGCGAGGAATTGGCGGCTGATTGGAACCGGGTCGAGATTAGACTCGCCACCGCCGATGAGGCCTTTGCTAACCCAGCGAAAAAGCGCCAAAGCACTGGCAATTCGGACGCGGTGATCGGTTACATGCCAGTGTTGTTGAAAACCGGCGCACAGGCCCGCGAGATGTTAGTTTCAGCCGCTGCCAAACAATGGAACGTGAAGCCCGATCAATGCCGCGCTGAAAACGGTGTGGTGCATCACGATACATCCAAGCGCAGCGCGACCTATGGCGCACTGGCGGCGGCTGCCGCCAAGTTGCCTGTTCCATCTGAGCCAAAATTAAAAGCACCAGAAAACTGGACGTTGATTGGTAAGGATTTCACACGCCGCGATACACCGGCCAAAATAGACGGCAGTGCCGATTTCGGTGCTGATGTGAAGCTCCCCAATTTGTTGGTCGCGACGTTGACAACGTGCCCAGTGTTTGGCGGGCAAGTGAAGTCATTCAACGCCGCCGCGGCACTGGCCGTGAAGGGCGTGGTCAAAATTGTTCCGGTCGATAACAACTCTGGAACGGGCGGGTTGGCGGCTATTGCCGAGAATTATTTTCAGGCCAAGAAGGCGCTTGAAGCTGCGCATATCGAATGGGACTTCAAAGGCAACGAAGGGTTTAACTCAGTCGATCTCGCCAAGAAAATGCGCGCCGACTTAGACGGTGAAGCCAAGCCGCTTAATATGAGCAAGCGTGGCGATGTCGAAGCCGCACTGAAGGCGGCGGTCAAAAAGATTGATGTCATCTATGAAGTTCCTTTTTTAGCCCACGCATGTATGGAGCCGATGGCCGCGACCGCACTTGTAACAGATGACTCGTGCATGGTGTGGGCGCCGACACAGCAGCAGGGCGCGGCACGTGAATTGGCCGCAAAGACGACTAAGCTGCCATTCGAAAAAGTCACTTTGCAAAATACGTTTGCTGGCGGTGGCTTTGGCCGGAAGTGGGAGATGGATTTCACCCACCAAGCTGTGCAAATTGCCATGGCCGTGAAGGGGCGCCCGGTACGCATGTATTGGTCGCGCGAAGAAGACATCCAGCATGACTACTTCCGCGCGGCGTATACCGCACGTTTCCGGGGCGGTTTGGATAAAGACGGCGCGTTGGTTGCCATGCATGCGCGCGTAACTGGTGAATCGATATTGGCGTACCAAAAGCGCGGCCTTGCAACGCCAGATTTCACGGCGGTTGGCGGTGCGATCAATCTTGGCTACGCCATCCCCAACACGCTGATTGATAACGTCGAGCAAGCGCCCCATGTGCCAGTTGGTTTCTGGCGCAGTGTCGCTAGGTCCCAGAACGGATTTTTCTCGGAAAGCATGATCGATGAAATGGCGGTATTGGCGGGCAAAAATCCGCTCGAATTCCGGCGCGCGTTGTTCAAGGACAAACCGCGCGAATTGGCGGTCCTCGATCTGCTTGCCGAAAAATCGGGTTGGGGCAAAAAGCTTCCGCCGGGCCATGGCATGGGCATCGCCATTTCGCCGGGCTTTGGCTCGGTGGTTGGGCAAGTTGCACAGGTCTCAGTCAAAAACGGCGAGCTGCGCGTTGAAAAAATTACCTGCGTGGCTGATTGCGGTGTGTTGATCGAACCTAACAACGTGATGGCGCAAATGGAAAGCGGTATCGTGTTTGGCCTGACAGCAGCATTGTTTGGTGAGATCACGCTGGAGCGCGGTGCAGTTAAGCAAAGCAACTTCAATGACTATCCAATGGCGACATTAGCCAATACGCCACACATGGACATTCATCTCATCCCCAGCAAAGCGAAGCCCGGCGGGGTGGGGGAAAGCTCGGTGCCGCCGACAGCCCCAGCCATCGCCAATGCGATCTTTGCCGCCACCGGCCAGCGCATTCGCAAATTGCCCTTGCGCAGTGCAGGTTTGAGCGTGGCTTAACACCCTCAGCTAAAGGCCCTAAGTCCTTGTTATTAGGCCTTCCGCGCCCAACTTCGGCTGTCTAAACTGTCCGTTGGGGGTGGGCATGGCGCGTTGTGTCATTGCTACGG
>JANLSL010000391.1:0-3886 GCA_031362385.1 Alphaproteobacteria bacterium
TTTCACAGCCGTCAGGAGTGTGTTTTGGGCGCTCATCACTATGACGCGCAGCTCGGGGCGAATTTTTTTAATGCGCGGCACTAAATCAAGCCCGTTTTCGTCGGGCATCACCACATCGGTGACCACAACATCGCCCTCGCCGTCCGACACCCAACGCCACAGCGTCGCGGCATTGCCGGTGGTGCGCACATCAAAACCCGCGCGACCCAGGGCGTGCGACAAAACAGTGCGCACACCATGATCATCATCAGCAATCAGAACAGTTGCTTCAGCCATCAACGATTCCACCTTTGCTGACGATCGGCAACATCACGCGGAATAACGTGCGCTTGGACTCACTTTCGAACTCGATGATTCCACCATGATCTGAAACAATTTTAGCCACCAGCGCTAGCCCAAGGCCGCTGCCGTTGGCTTTGGTGGTGATGAACGGATCAAACATGTGTGGGCGAATATCCTCAGGGATGCCTGGCCCATTGTCTTGAATGGTGACAACCAAGGGCAATTGCACACGACTTGTCGTCCCCGGCAAAGAAAGACGCACACCTTGTTTGTAACTTGTGGTGATCACGATCTCGCCAGATGAGCGCGGTGCTGCTTCGGCAGCATTCTTCACCAAGTTCAGAAAAGCTTGAACGAGTTGATCGTTGTTGCCATCGACAGAAGGTAATGACGGGTCATAGCGCTCAACAATCTTCAGGTCGCGCGCAAAGCCATGTTCAGCAATGCGCCGAACCCGTTCCAAGACGATATGAATATTGACGGGCCCACGCACCAACGGCCGCTCATCTGCGAAAACGTCCATGCGGTCAACCAGGGCAACGATGCGGTCGCATTCATCACGAATCAGTTCGGTCAAGCGCCGGTCGTCTTCACAAACACCTTGCTCTAGTAATTGAGCAGCACCGCGAATGCCCGAGAGCGGGTTTTTAACTTCATGGGCCAACAGCGAAGCCATTGCTGTCATCGAGCGTGCCGCTTTGCGGTGCTCTAACTGTTGGCCAATTTTAAGGGCACGGGTTTGTTCCTGGAGCGACAACACCAACCAGCCGTCCGAGTCAGACATCGGTGCGACATGAACCGAAAGGGTACGCACACCCGTGCGCGGAGTATCTAGCATCACCCCATAAGCTGAAACCGGCCCGCCCTCACGCCGGGCTTGATCAACAAGCGAGATCACAGCGCCGCGGGGAGGTAAAAAATCAGTGAGCGCAGATCCGATAATCGCCGCCGCACTGGTCTGGAAGAGTTGTTCAGCTGCCGCGTTGACGTAACGTACTTTATGTTGCTCATCGACTGCGATGGTTGCCGCAGCAACAGCCGCCAAAATCGCCTCGGCATTTGCTGATGGCGGATTTACCAGTGAGCGATCAACAAAATCATCCATCAAGCTGCCTCTCTGAGATCAGCTTGGTCACGGAAAACGGCAGTAATAAGGCTTTTAACTTGCGCGGGGTTTTCTTCGGTATTTATTCTCACTCGAAAGGCATTGGCATTGAATTGGCCGGCCGCATACCAAGCCAAGTGTTTGCGCGCGATGCGCATGCCTTTGTATTCGCCGTAATGCGACAACAAAGACTCATAGTGTGAAAGAACAATCTCGCATTTTTCGTTTGCGGGGAGATCTGTGCTACGAGCACCGGTACGCAGAAATTCCTGAACGTGCGCTGGAAACCAGGGGCGGCCAAAACTCCCGCGCCCAATCATCAAGCCATCAGCCCCCGACACCTGCAAAATTTGCGCGGCATCATCAACGCTCACAACGTCGCCATTGGCGATCACCGGAATGCTAACGGCTTTTTTGACTTCGGCGATAAATGACCAATCAGCTTGGCCGGAATAGAGTTGCTGGCGGGTGCGTCCATGCACGGTGATCAATTTAATGCCTGCCGCCTCAGCCTTTCGGGCAATCGAGGGCGCGTTCAAATTGGCATGGTCCCAGCCCATGCGCATTTTGAGCGTGACGGGCAGAGTAACCGCACTCACCACGGCTTCAATAATGCGCAAGGCGTTGTCTTCGTCACGCATCAGTGCCGAGCCCGCCATACCGCCAACGACTTTCTTAGCGGGGCACCCCATGTTGATGTCAATCAGCGCGGCACCTCGGTCTTGGTTCATTTTGGCGGCGAGGGCCATAACGGCCGGATCGCACCCAGCCAGTTGAACCGCCATCTCGCCTTCATCAGCGCAGTTACTGCTCATTCTTAAAGTCGCAGCATTGGCCCGCACCATTTCGCCGCTGGCGATCATTTCAGAGTAAACAAGGTCACAGCCAAATTTGCGAACCTGTGAACGGAATGGCAAATCGGTCACACCTGACATGGGTGCGAGCAACACTGGCTGGTCGATTGTCAGCGGGCCGATTTGGATGGGTTTGAGCATTGCTTTTGGGCTGATTAATTCTTAGGCATATGGTCAGTATTTATCATGAAAATCAAGGTCATGCCTTATTTTTAGCCGGTGATTTTAGGTAAGTTTACCAAGCACTTGCTGAACTGGTCCTGGCCCGTATGGTAGCGGCTTGGATAAACGGAGCTTTTGCGAGTGTCGCCCAGCAGCCATACCTGTGATGTTATTATTGTCGCGGCAGGGCGCGGCCAGCGCTTCGGCACTGCTACGCCTAAGCAATATAGTGTGATGGCAGGTGCCCCCCTTCTCAGCTGGAGCTTACGAACATTTACCCAGCACCCAAGGGTGCGCTGGGTGATTCCCGTTATACATCCAGATGATTCCGAGGCCTACCGAAGTGCTGCAGCGGGGCTGAAGCTTCATGCGCCTGTGAATGGTGGCGCCACGCGCCAGGAGTCGGTTTTGCGCGGCCTTGAGGCCTTGGCTGATGATCCGCCTGGCACAGTCCTCATTCACGATGCGGCAAGGCCAGGGATTGATGCCAGTGTCATCAGTCGGGTGATCGACGGTCTTGGGCGTGCACCGGGGGTTATTCCGACCTTGGCGGTTGCCGACACACTCAAGCGCGTTGATATCAACGGCCAGATCGTCCAGACCCTCGCCCGCGCTCACTTGTATGCTGCTCAAACACCTCAAGGGTTTCACTACGACAAAATACTGGCTGCCCATCGCGCAGCCAAAGGACTTGAGCTGACAGACGATGCTGCTGTGTTCGAGCGGGCGGGGCATCCGGTCATCACCGTCACTGGCAGCACTGCCAATATGAAAATCACAACTCAGGACGATTTACTTCGCATGGAACACAGCCTGCTTGAAACCCGCGTTGGCAGTGGTTTTGACACTCATCGTTTTGCCCCGGGCGATCACGTCATGCTGTGTGGGGTGCGCATCGCGCACACTCATCAACTTCTCGGGCATTCTGACGCAGATGTCGCACTTCATGCAGCAACTGATGCCATTTTGGGCGCGATTGGGGCGGGCGATATTGGCATGCATTTTCCGCCCTCAAACGCCGACTATAAAGACGCCCCTTCGGACAAGTTCCTGGCTCATGCGATGGAATTACTGCGCGCGCGTGGCGGCATTCTTTCGCATTTAGACATCACGATCATCTGCGAGCAGCCTAAGGTTGGTCCGCACCGCGAGGCGATGGTGTCCAGCCTCGCGCGCATTGCTGGTGTCGAGCCTGGCCGCATCAGCGTCAAAGCTACAACCACCGAAGGTTTGGGGTTCACAGGTCGCGGCGAAGGTATAGCCGCGCAGGCGACAGCAACAGTGCGGGTGCCCCTTTAATTCCGGCGAGAATCTTGAGGCTTGTTACCTTTTCCAGAACCAAATTGTGGATTCATTTTTAAGAAAGTACGCACAAGATCGTCGCAAGGTTTCTTATCCGCGAGGCACAACACCTTCATACTGAGCTCTGATCCTCCGTCTTTCTCAATGACTTGTCGCTTCACAACTGATGGATATGCCGGAT
>JANLSL010000470.1:0-2596 GCA_031362385.1 Alphaproteobacteria bacterium
AAGCATCATCACAAATAGTATCTTAAGAAAAACAAGAATAGGGCAACACACGTGGATGCCATTCGCATACAAGGCGGCGTGCCGCTGAACGGAACGATTGTTATCGGCGGGGCAAAGAATGCAGCACTCCCGCTGATGGCAGCAGGGTTGCTGACCGACGAGCCCTTAACGCTGACCAACATGCCCGAGCTGGCCGATATCGCAACCATGGGCAACTTGTTGCGCCAGTTGGGCGTGCGCATTGATCAATCCGCACTGGGGGCTGGTGCGGACATCGCTGAAGCCGGTGCGACGGGGCGCACCATGACATTGCGCACAGACAAAATCGCCTCGGTTATTGCGCCCTATGATTTAGTGCGCCGCATGAGGGCGTCAGTGTTGGTGCTGGGCCCGCTGGTGGCACGTCACGGCGAAGCAAAAGTTTCGCTGCCCGGGGGCTGCGCGATTGGCACACGGCCGGTTGATTTGCACTTGAAGGCGCTGGAAAGCTTAGGTGCTAAAATCGAACTCAAGCAGGGGTATGTGCATGCCACAGTTCCCAAGCGCCTGAAGGGTGCTCAAATCATTTTCTCCAAGGTCACGGTGGGCGGCACAGAAAACATACTGATGGCCGCAGCTTTAGCCGACGGCGACACCACCATTGAGAATGCGGCGCGCGAACCTGAGATTGCCAACTTGGCAGATTGTTTGAACGCCATGGGAGCCAAAATTTCCGGTATGGGCACAGGCACGTTGCATGTCACCGGTGTTGAGCGCTTGCATGCCGCGCGCGTCGCTGTTGTGCCAGATCGCATTGAGACAGGCACGTATGCCGTGGCTGCTGCCATTACGCGCGGTTCGCTCACACTCAAAGGGACGCGCTACGAACTCTTGAAGTCAGTGTTCGATGCCATGACCCAAGCAGGTGTGGAGATTGTTCAAAAAGGTGACTCGATTACCGTGTCAGCAAAAAACCGCCTGAAGGGCGTCGATGTGATGACGGAGCCGTATCCTGGGTTTCCGACTGACATGCAAGCGCAGTGGATGGCGCTGATGTCGACCGCTGAGGGGGCCTCGATGATTACCGAAACAATTTTCGAGAACCGCTTTATGCACGTGCCGGAACTCACCCGCTTTGGTGCCGACGTGAACGTGCACGGATCATCAGCAATTGTGCGCGGTATTGAGAAGCTCTCGGGCGCACCCGTCATGGCCACCGACTTGCGCGCCTCGGTGTCGTTGGTATTGGCCGGTTTGGCCGCCAGCGGCGAAACGCTTGTGAACCGGGTTTATCATCTTGACCGTGGCTATGAGCGCCTGGAGCAGAAGCTGGAAGCTTGCGGTGCCCGGATCGAACGGGTCGGCGGGGGTTAGCTTTAAGCGATCAGCCCCAAAAAAATCACCACAGCACGATTCAGTTTTGCCATGTCGGCTTCGGACAATGTGCCGATGTGTTTGCCGAGTTTTGTTTTAGGCACTGTGGTGATTTTATCAGCCATTAAATGAGATGGTTCTTTGAGTCCATTCGATGCGTTTGGCTCAACGCTCACACGAAACAAATTTGCCTCGGTTGCCTCGCGCGTGAATGAACAGACCGTGATCGACTGTGTTGCGTCAAACCGATCATCTTGGACGATGACAATAGGGCGCGGCTTTCCTGCATAGTCTTTGCCCCCGGCGACCGTCCAAATTTCACCGCGCTTCAATCGTCGATCTCGACACTGATGGCGTCAATGAAGGCTTGATCATCGGCTTCATTCTTGCTGCGTGCGACGGCAAGCGATTGGCGATGAGCCTCGGCCGCAAAGTCAGGGCCACGCGTATCGGGCACCCAAATTTGCACCGGCCGCAGCCCTTGCGCCCGCAACCGGTCGCGATGCGCCTGCACCTTGTAACGCGTTGCCTTTCTTTGATTGGCTGATGCCATACGGGCCGTCCTTATAGGTTACATGTAACATACCAGGAGTGCGCCTCCGGCGCAATATTCTCAGGAATGTGGGGCATTTATTGCCGTTCTCCAGGGGTGTTCCATCCCCCGAAAACCGTGTAAAACCGCCGCGCGCCGGGGCTGTTCTCCGGCGCGTAGAGTTTTAAGGCCATGTCACCCCAACCCCTCATCATTGCGTTGCCGAAAGGCCGCATCTTAGACGAAGCACTGCCGATTGTGCGCCGCGCAGGAATTATTCCTGAGGCCGCATTGGGCGATGACAGCTCGCGCGCGTTGCGCTTTGCCACCAACTTACCTCATGTCTCGATTATCCGTGTGCGCAGCTTTGACGTGGCGACGTTTGTTGCTTTTGGCGCGGCCCACCTTGGCATCGCAGGCAACGATGTGCTGATGGAATTCGACTACGCAGAAATTTATGCGCCGCTTGATCTTGGGATTGGCAAATGCCGTCTGTCGATTGCCCAACGTAACGACATGACCGACGGGCTTGACCTCGCGCGCCTCAGCCACGTTCGAATTGCAACGAAGTATCCCAACATTACATCAAAAGGGTTCGCCGAGCACGGCATTCAAGCCGAGTGCGTGAAGTTGAACGGTGCCATGGAGTTGGCGCCAGCTTTGGGGTTGTGCCCGCGCATTGTTGATTTGGTGTCAACCGGCGGCACGTTG
>JANLSL010000488.1:0-8529 GCA_031362385.1 Alphaproteobacteria bacterium
ACCAAAAGGTGAATTGCCTAAATGGGCCCTGGCGTTTGGCCATTCTCAATCAGGCCGGGTTCTGAATGCCATGCTCTATGGCGGCTTTGTGAGCGATGGCCGCGGGCGCCTTGTTTTCGATGGCATCTATTCCAACATGTCAGGCAGCGGGCGGGGCAGTTTCAATTACCGTTTTGCGCAATCGAGCCGGCATTTCAGCCCCGATATTGAACTGGACTACCCGACCGACTGGTTCCCCTTCTCAACCGCGAAATCAACTGACCCGGTCACCAAGGAAACCGCCAGCATCATCGACCGCGCCGATGCGATGGGCCAAGTGCCGAAATTGTTTACCGTCAATGGGGCCTCGGAGTACTGGGCGCGGGGTGCATCATTGTCGCACACCTCAGTTGACGGGAAGAGCGATTTAACCCCGGACAAGAATACCCGCGTTTACATGATGGCGGGAGCTCAACATCTTGCTAACCGCGGAGGCGATCGCGGACAGTTTGCCAGCTGCCGCAACCCGCTCGACTACCGGCCCTTAAGCCGCGCTTTGCTTCTGCATCTGGATGCATGGGCAACGCTCAAACGCGAACCGCCTGCTAATGCCGTCGCACACGTCGGTGACGAAAGCGCCGGCACGATTATTCAATATGTAGCGGCGTTCCCCAAAATTCCGAGCGCGCGCTTACCATCTCAACTGCTGGAACCACCGCGCCTCGATTTTGGCGCAAGGTTCATGAATGACGGCATTGCTGAGAATATTCCACCTAAAGTCGGACAACCTTACGCCGTGCGGGTTCCCATGCCTGATGAAGATGGACTTGATAAAGGCGGATTGCGCCTGCCTGAAATTCAAGTGCCACTTGGCACCTATACAGGGTGGAATTTACAAAATGCCGCGACCGGCGCACCCGAGCGCTTAGGCCGTTGGGACGGCAGCTTCTTCCCATTCTCGCGCGGGGAGATTGAACGCAAGGCCATGAACGATCAGCGCCGTGCGATTCCTGAACGCTACGCCTCACGCGAAAAATATGTTGAAGCGTATGCTTCATCTGCGCTGGCGATGGCCGAGAAGGAGCTAATTTTGGCGATGGATGTAAACCCCATGATCGAACGGGCGGGGCAGTTCTACGACCGGATTATGGCCCATAGTCCAGATGATGAAAATTGCGCCTATATCAATCCACCGCCTCAACCAAATGAGAAAGCGCCGAATGGAACACCACCATCGCGCCCTTAGGTGTCCCCTTCCGCATTCAAGCAAGCGGTGTGGTGACAGGGCGTGAGATCAATCCCCGCAGCAGATCAATATATTTCTTGTTTAGTATTTCTGGGGCAAAGCTTTGCGCATATGCCACCGCCCCGGCATGCGCCAATTTTTGAGCTGCGTCTTTTTCAACCATCATAAATTTAATAGCATCGGCCAAGCTTTTCACATCGCCCACGCTCACCAATAAACCGTTTTCCTGATTTTTCATCAGCAAGCCCGGCCCCAGACTATCGGTGGCAATAACAGGGGTTCCAGCAGCCCATGCTTCAACGATGGTATCGCTGAGATCTTCTTGGCGCGCAGGGCAGACAAAAACGTCGGCGGCAGCAAGGTATGGCCTCAGATCATCCTGCCATCCCAAAAAGCGTACACGTGGCTTAATACCCAACGTATATGCACGCTCTTCTAAAGCCGCACGGTGGGCCCCATCACCCGCAACCCACAAATAAAGACCTGACACATTAGCCAAGGCTGCAAATAAATCAGCAATGCCCTTGCTGTCTTCAAACCTGGCGGCTGTAAAAATCAGCCGCGCTGTTGCGGGCGTGAAGTTTTTCTTTCGGTCGAATGGGCTTACACCAGTTGCTGGTAATACGGTTGACGGCAAATTCGGCAACACATGGACGTCTGTTGGGGCCCGGCCAGCCGCAATTGCCCCATCATACCGCGCCTGTGAGGGCGCGATCAGCACATTGCATGTGGCCAGCTGTGGCGCAGTATAGTTAAGCGGAGCGCGGCCCACATGTACGTACCCGCCTGGCTCAATCAGAGCACTCGACGTTTGGTCCCATGACATCACGATATCAGGGGTATAGCGCTTGAGTTCAGCATTGATCTTACGGCGATCCATAAACGCGAACGTGCCTGGCAACTCCATGATAATGGTCTCGACACCTACAGCATGCGCACGCGCAGCATGGGCGTTCGCGGCTGAGGCAATCACGCGCTGTTTAATTCCAGCAGCATGAAGCACGCGCACGAGACGTTCGAATTGGGCCCTGGTGCCGCCGTAGCCCGCACCAGAAGTAACATGAACAATTTTCACAGGTGATCAACTTGCACTAAAAGTAAGACTGAGTATGAACAATGACAGACCCCACGTGTGGGACCAAACCTTATAAACCCTATCATATCAATTTAAATAGGTTTGAACTTGTTCAACATCTCATGAACTGCCAGCTCTACGGATTCAACACGAAGGCTCGTGATAGCGCGCTGCCCCGCCACGAGCGGAGCTTCAACCACACAAGACTTTTCACCCCAAGGACCAAAATGCTTTGGGTTGGTTGGCCCGAACAGCGCCATCGTTGGCAGCCCTGATGCAGCAGCAATGTGCATCAGCCCTGAGTCATTGCCGATAAAAAGAGTGCAGCGCGCCAACGTTGCGGCAACGACCAACAAGTCAGACTGATTGGTCATCAGAACGCAAGCTTCGCTTGGCACCGCGTCAATTAAGGTTTGGAACTGTGTTTCTTCACCTGGGCCAGCCACCAGCAAGATACGCCAGCCTTCACAGGCACCACCTGGCGCACGCAAGCGCAGCAGCAGGTCAGCAAAATTTTGCGCGCTCCAGGTTTTTTCTGGCCGCGCGGCAACTGGTGCAATCGCCAGCGTCCGTGGCCCAGCGGGTAAAATCCTGGCTGCTGCGGCGTGTTGAGCTTCACTCATCCAGAGGTGCGGGTTTACAGGTGCTGAAAGCCCGATAACAGAGGGCAGCCACGCAACGCGATGCTGGTTGTGATCTGTCGGCCCGAGCACACGGCGTTGCTTGGCTCGCAATACATACGCCGTCAGCGAGCGTCGCAAGTCGACAACTAGATCCCAGCGCGTGCCAACCACCGCGGCCCATAAATCAAACCAGTGCATATTGAGCGCACGTTTTCGCATGCTGATCACGCGCTCAAGCCCAGGCAGGTTTGCAAATAGAGAGGCAGCAAGAGGCCCACACACAACTGTAATTTTTGCGTCTGGATGACGCCGCATCAATTCGTGCAGCACCCCTGTCGACAGCACCGCATCACCAATGCGGGTCCACGAAATGTAGAGAATCTTCACGAGCTGGCTGGTTCCGCCTGCGCAGCAGATTCGGGTGCGCCGACCAAGGCATCAAACTCAGCGGCAACCAAGTCCCATGTTCGGAGGCGGGTTGGCGCAGCGGCGGCCGTACTGAGGTTGGTATAGATATTATCATCGCTCAGTATTTGCAGCGCGACATTTCCGAATGCCGTTGCATCGGGAACTAAAAAGCCTGTTTGACCATTGATGATGTGCTCAGGAGCACCCCCCACAATGCGGGCGACGGCTGGTAACCCAGCTGCCTGTGATTCCTGTAAGGTCCAACAGGCGATATCTTGCGAGAAACTTGGGTACAAATGGACGCGCGAGGCACGGTAAACATCTGCCATACCACGATCACTGCGCGGCTCGACGATCACGATATTTTTGTCAGCTGAGGCTTGCACAAGATCAAGGATCGGTTTGAGTTCAGGAGCAACAGCTTCGCCTTTCGTGCCCTTATGAAGGGCAGCTGAATAAACCGCCATACGCGCATGGGGCAATTGCGGATTGACGATCTTGGTCCAGATATCCACGAGCCATGCCAAGCCCTGCTGCGGATGAGTGGTAACGACAGCATGCGGTGGCGGAATGATTGCCGCTGGGGGCACTTCCGGCACGACATCGCCGCTCATTTCCGGGAAAGGTTCAATCTCACTCGGAGTCACCTCGAAGAATGTATTGCGCACACCAGGAACCACCACCGCAGTTGGCGCGCTGCCCTTGTACGCAGCGGCCTGCGCTGCACTGATAAATACAAGCTTCGGTTTGAGCGAATCAAACAACTCATTCGCTCCCGGCGAATTAAGATAGTCAGCCGGCCCCGCCACCCAAAGTAGCCGGTGTTTGGCTTGACGCACGATGCCCAGCAAGCTGGGCTTGCGAAACGCAATGACCACATCGGCTTCAGTCGTTAATTGCGGGTCTTCAATGGAGCGCCACTTCGCACCCTCGCACCACGTCGGGTATTGAATGCGGTTAAGAACGGTAACGCTATGACCACGCTTGACCAGCGCACCGCCCAAACTGGCAAAGGCTTTTTCCGCACCGCCCAAAGGCCGCCGCGCAGAGGTATAGCCATCAAAGGGAATAGAATCGTCGATTAATACATAATGCATAGCGCAGAGTTATAGCGGGCTGGCGGCAACGGCGGAAGCGCCTGAGTACACGATGACGTGACAAAAGTTTACCCAAGCACCACTTGCGTACACGGGCCTGTTGCTCCATATCCCATACCCAACAATTCCAGAGCAGCCTTTGAGCACATTACATTTCACAGCCCTGCCCCACCGCGCCCTGATCGCCGTTCAAGGCGATGACCGCGGCGCATTTTTGCAAGGCATGGTCAGTAATGACGTGCGTCGCGTCGAGGCAGGTTTAGCCGCTTGGGCTGCTTTTTTAACGCCGCAAGGTAAATTCCTACACGAGTTTTTTATGTTCAGCCTGGGTAACGCCTTGTGGCTAGAATGTGAACGTGCGCGCCGCGATGATTTAATCGCGCGTCTGTCGAAATACAAACTGCGCGCCAAGGTAACATTAGAAGCGGTTGATACACTGAGTATCGGGGCGGCCTGGGGGCGCAATGTGCCAGCTGCTTTTGGTCTTCGTGCCGAGCCTGGCACCATCACGCCGCTGGGTGCGGGGGTCGTGTTTACCGATCCGCGAATACTGGACGCAGGTGTGCGGTGGGCGTTGTTGGCAGAAAATGCCAGCGCAGTCTTACAGGAATTAGGGCTGACCGAGGCAACGCCCGATGACTACGACGCGGTTCGCTATAGCTTAGGGCTGCCAGACGGCAGCCGCGACATGGAAGTAGAAAAAGCTTTATTGCTTGAAAATGGCTTCGATGAATTGAACGGTGTTGATTACAAAAAAGGCTGCTACATCGGCCAAGAGCTTACCGCGCGTACGCATTATCGCGCACTGGTAAAAAAGCGCCTGATGCCGGTCAGTATTGATGGCCCTACGCCAGCCCCCGGTACGCCACTCACTGCCGATGGCGAAGATGCCGGCGTGTTGAAAACGGCACAAGATGGATCTGGCTTAGCGCTCGTGCGGCTTGAGGCGTGGCGCAATGCAAAAGGTGGAGTGCTGCTCGGCGGCACTGCACGCATCAGGCCCATTCAACCGGCATGGATGAACTTGTCTTAAGTGAAGACTAAAACTTCGTCCCATCGACCTTCGTGATCGTCAGCGTCGCCATATCAAGCGACGGAATGCAGCGCACATTAATAGCCGTGGCCAAGTTGCCAGATGGGTCGGTGCCAAAGCCGAATGGCGCGCACCCACACACTTTGCAAAAATGATGTTTGATGACGTGTTTGTTGAACGTGTAGGTCGCAAGATCGTCCGCAGAGGCAGTAATGCGAACTTTGTCGCGTGGGTGAAATGACAGCACGAATCCTTTGCGCCTACAGTGTGAGCAGTTGCATTCAATAACCTGATTGATATCAGCGTCGACCTCGAACGAGATCTTGCCGCAATGGCAACTGCCCTGATGACCCATTATTTAAACCCCATCGTTCGCTTACTTATCAGCCAATGCCGCTTGAGCTGCCGCCAACCGCGCTACAGGTACACGGTAAGGCGAGCAGGACACGTAATCCAGTCCGGCTTTATGGCAGAAGTGGATTGAGTCGGGATCACCGCCATGCTCGCCGCAAATACCGACCTTGAGGCCTGGCCTTGCTGCGCGCCCGCGCTCAGTGCCCATCGTGATCAACTGCCCAACCCCGTCTTGATCAAGGCTTGAAAAGGGGTCTTTTTCGAAGATGCCCTTGGCCCGATAAATCTCAATCAACGGTGCGCAGTCATCGCGCGAAAGCCCCAACGTCATTTGCGTCAGGTCATTGGTGCCAAATGAAAAGAACTCAGCCGTTTTGGCAATGTCGGCCGCCATCAGCGCTGCACGTGGCAGTTCAATCATGGTCCCAACCAAGTAAGCCACGCGCACTTTCGCAGTTTCGAAGACGGCTTTAGCGGTGGAATCCACCACCTCTTTCATGAGGTCGAGTTCTTTTCTGTTGCCGACCAGCGGAATCATGATTTCAGGGAAGACGGCTTTGCCTGCTTGGCTGAGCTGCACGGCAGCTTCAAAAATGGCGCGCGCTTGCATCTCGTAAATTTCCGGATGCGAGACGCCTAAGCGAACCCCGCGATGGCCCAACATCGGGTTACTTTCGTGCAGTTTCACGAGCAGATCGCGCACCGACTCCACCGACACACCACTGGCGTGCGCCACTTCGGCCGCCTCGGCTTCGGTTTGGGGAAGAAATTCATGCAGTGGCGGATCGAGCAGCCGGATCGTGACCGGCAAACCCTCCATGATGCTAAACAGCTTCACAAAGTCATTGCGCTGATGTGGCAATAATTTTTCCAGTGCGGCGCGCCTACCGCCCGCATCTTTTGCCAATATCATCTGGCGAATATTCAAAATGCGTTCGGGGTCAAAGAACATATGTTCAGTACGCGCCAAACCAATGCCTTCAGCGCCAAATTTACGTGCGGTCTCGGCATCGAGAGATGTTTCAGCGTTGGCGCGCACTTTCAAACGGCGGATTTTATCGACCCAGCCCATGAGGATGGCAAAATCGCCGGTGAGTTCGGGCTGAATGGTGGGCACGGTGCCTAAGAAAATTTCACCCGTCGCACCATCCAGCGTGATGATATCACCCTCGAGCAAAATTTTATCACGCACACGGAATGTCTTTGCCTTGGCGTCGATTTGAATATCGCCAGCGCCACAGACACAGGGCGTGCCCATGCCGCGCGCGACCACGGCAGCGTGGCTAGTCATGCCCCCGCGCGTGGTCAGAATGCCTTGGCTGACGTGCATACCGCCGATGTCTTCAGGGCTGGTTTCGCGCCGGACCAGCACAATTTTTTCACCGCGCTTGTGCCAATCCTCAGCGTCTTCGGCGGTGAACACAATCCGGCCCGAGGCTGCCCCGGGCGATGCAGGCAAGCCGCGTGACAACAATTGGCGCGGAGCCTTGGGGTTGAGCGTGGGGTGTAAGAGCTGATCAAGCTGGGCTGGGTTGATACGCTTGACGGCCTCAGGTTCCGAAATAATACCCTCGTTGACCATATCAACGGCAATACGCAACGATGCTTTCGAGGTGCGTTTGCCGTTACGGGTTTGCAGCATCCAGAGTTTGTTTTTCTGGATTGTGAATTCCATATCTTGCATGTCGGTGTAGTGGCGCTCGAGCTTTTCGCGCACCTCCACGAGCTGTTTGTAGAGCACGGGCATCGACTCTTCCATTGCGGGCAAGTTCGAGCTTTGTGCGTTTTTGCCAGCAATGGTGATTTGCTGCGGAGTGCGAATACCCGCAACAACATCTTCGCCTTGGGCATTGACCAAGTATTCGCCGTAAAAAACATTCTCTCCCGTCGATGGGTCGCGGGTGAAGCACACCCCGGTGGCGCAATCATCGCCCATGTTACCGAACACCATCGCCTGCACGTTAACCGCGGTGCCCCAGCTTTCGGGGATGTCTTGAAGCTTGCGATACGTGATGGCGCGTTGATTCATCCAGCTTTGGAAGACCGCACCGATGGCTCCCCACAACTGCTCGTGAACATCTTGCGGAAAAGGCCGACCGAGTTCTTCTTCAACTTTGGCTTTGTAAGCGGCGACAAGTTTTTTCAAATCATCGGCGTCAAGTTGGGTATCGAGTGATACGCCTTTATCTTCTTTGGCGATCTCTAACAGGTGTTCGAAATTATAGTGGTCGCATTCCAGCACCACATCAGAGTACATCTGAATGAAACGCCGATAGCTGTCATAGGCAAAGCGTGGATCATTGGCTTGCTTGGCCAAGCCTTCGACGGTGGCATCATTCAGGCCCAGATTTAAAATCGTATCCATCATGCCAGGCATGGAGGCGCGTGCGCCTGAACGTACTGAAACCAGTAGCGGATTTTCAACATCACCAAACTTTGCGCCGATCAGGCTTTCAATGGTCGCCAGCGCTGCTTCAACTTGCGGCTTAAGCGCCGCCGGGTAGGTTTTGTTGTTGGCATAAAACTGCGTACAGAGTTCAGTGGTGATGGTGAACCCCGGCGGCACCGGCAGGCCAATAGCACTCATCTCAGCTAAGTTTGCGCCCTTGCCGCCCAATAAGTTTTTCATCCCGGCGCGGCCTTCAGCTTTGCCTGCACCAAAGGCATAGACCCATTTGCCAGGCGTACTGGTGGGGGCCAGTGCCGCAGCGCCA
>JANLSL010000377.1:0-6155 GCA_031362385.1 Alphaproteobacteria bacterium
TTAGCCCTTCGAAACGCCGTCATGTTTGCGGCCCAACATCCAGCCATTGAAGGCCCAAACAGCAGCAACACCTGCGCCAATGAGTGCGGCCTGTGCTGGTGATGTGCCGATCGCATCAATGGCGGTTTTGGCCTGCGCGCCCACAAAATCTGCCGCGCGATAAATTGGCACATCGATGAAGTTTTTGGCTTTGTATTTGGTTTCAGTATCCAGCTTGCTAAACAGCATTTCACGGCCTGGGCGAATGAACGCGTATTCGCCCCACCGGCGCAGAATAAGAGCCGCCGCCATCATGCCAAAGACGTTGAACAGCGACAGCAGCGCAAACCCAACAATCATCGCAATCGGAATAATGGTCAGCAACGAGCGAACGCCCAGCTTCGATGCAATCCGCCCCGTCAGAAACAGCTGCGTAAAAATCGTCAGCGACTGAACAGCAAAGTCGATGTTCGCAAAAACTTCGGTGCGCCGTGCGGTGTCGGCGTAGGTATCAGAGACGATGCGCAATTGCTCGAAGTATAGAATGGTGTTGGCCGCCGAGAGGAGACACACAAACGTAGCAATGCCCAGCAAGTAGGGTGACTTGAGCACGATCGAGATGCCAGCAAACGGATTGCCGCCCACCCCCCTGCTGCTATGCCCACCCGCAGCTTCACCACCCGCTGCAGTGCCAGCACCTTGGGCACCACTTTTGCCACTGCTCCAAATGCCGATCAGCATGCGTTGGCAAAGAATGGCCCCGACAAAACCTGCTGCTCCAATATACATAATGCCCGCCGTCCCGACGGCCTCGGCCGACAGGCGCGTGATCAACGGGCCAACGAGTGCGCCCAGCGTACCGCCTGCGGCGATGAACCCAAACAGGCGTTTGGTTTGCTCGCTGGAGAGAATTTCAAGCATGAAACTCCAGAACACTGAAACCAGCATCAGGTTGAACACACTGATCCACACATAAAAAATCGAACCAATGAGTTTGTTTGATTGATCGACACTGAAGTAAGTGCCCAAAATCGCCAGGCCAGCGGCCACCGCGCCATAAATGCAGGGCAATAAAACACGCCGATCAACACGAGCAACCAGCCAGCCATAGATCGGCACAATCGCGATTGAGAAAATAGCAGTGTAAAGCCACAGATCAGCCACATAGTCGCGGCCCAAGATGGTTCCAATGGTTTCGCGCACCGGGCGCACTGCAAAATAGCTGCCCATGACAAAGAACAAGAGGAAGAACGCCGCCAGCGCAACGGCAGATTCAGCATGCTCCACCTTCGCGTAACGATGAAGGGTTCGCTGAATAAAAGTCGGATTGGCCGTGGTCATGAACTTCCCCAAACATCGATAAGGGGCTCACTATAGTAAAGGTATGCGCCCTGTGGGAGTCCCCCAGCGGGCGGCATCAAAGTGCGGCCGTTATGCGGTCGGGGACTGTGCAAACCTGCCCGCCCATGCTACCTGCGAATGTCAGTGGAATTAGAACCCCAGAGAGGCTTTATCATGAACCTACGCATCATAACGGTATTTACTGTGTCAGCTTTGGTTGCGAGCGTTTTTGCCGCACCCGCGATATCTGCAGATACCGGCACTGTGATTGTAACCGGAGCCAACCGCGGTATCGGGCTTGAGTTCGCCAAGCAATATGCCGCTAAAGGTTACAAAGTAATCGCCACGGCGCGCAAACCTGCCGAAGCAACGGACCTGAATGCTTTAGCAAAGGCCGACAAGCATGTTGTGGTTGAGACTTTGGATGTCACCGACATCGCCGCTATCGATGCGCTGGCGGCAAAATACAAAGGTCAGCCAGTTGATATTTTGATCAACAATGCCGGAATTACTGGATTTCCTGAAAAGCAACGGTTTGGGACGATTGACTACGCCAGCTTCGATGACGTGATGAACACTAATGTACGCGGGCCTTTGAAAATGACCGAGGCCTTCACCGAAAATCTGATGGCCAGCAAACAGAAAAAAGTGGTGGTGGTAACGTCGAGCGAAGGCTCGATTGCGGGCGTGAACTCGAACCGCCAGCCATTTTATCGCGCCAGTAAAGCTGCAGTGAATATGGCGATGAAGAACGTTTCCTATGTGTTGAAAGATAAGGGCATCGCCGTTGCATTGATTAACCCCGGCCCCGTTGACACCGATATGATGGCCGGTGCGCGTGGGCGTATGCCGCTGCGCACGACTGAGTTAGCCGTGAAAGAACTCAGTGCCATTACTGAAAAACTGACGCTGGAGCAAACCGCGACCTTCTTTAACTTCGATGGCACCACGCTGCCCTGGTAAGTTCTGCACTGTTAAAAAATCGCGCTGGCGAAAACGGTGAGGGGGCGCGTCATCGTTGTCGGTGCCGGGCCGGTCGGCTTGGTGGCGGCATTGAAATTGGCACGTGCAGGTATTGCCGTCACCGTGCTGGAAAAAGCCGACGCCTTGCATTCCGAGCCACGTGCATCGACCTTTCACGCGCCAACGTTGGAATTACTTGATACGCTTGGATTAGCAGCGCGGCTGATTGAGTTGGGGCGTCCTGCGCCCTTATGGCAGTACCGCATTTTCGAGAGCGGCGAAGCGGCGGTGTTCGACTATGGGTTGCTGGCCGACGAAACGCGCTATCCCTATCGCCTGCAATGCGAGCAATTCAACCTCGTGACCGTTGCCGCTGCGGCCCTCGAGAAAGAAGCACCTGGTTCCTTGGTATTTGGTGCAGATGTGAGCAGCGTAACGCAAGCAGAACGTAGCGTCAGCGCAACATACACGCACGATGGCAGACCCGAGACAATCACGGCTGACTGGTTGATTGCCTGTGATGGAGCCGCATCAGCGGTGCGCACCAGCCTGAATGTTGGATTTGAGGGCGAAACTTATCCGGCGGTATCGTTCACAGTAGGTACGCCATTTCCATTCCACGATCATATGCCGGGTATATTAGGTGTGAATTATTACTGGTCTGATTTCGGGCCCTTCAGCATGTTTCATACCCGTTTTATGTGGCGGGTGGGCTGGTCGCCACCACCGGAAAGCACCAACGAAGACACCCTGTCTGATAACATCGTGCAGACCAAGCTGGCGAAAATTTGCCCGACCGGAGCGCCGTTTGCATTGATGACTGCGCGGCTGTACCGCGTGCATAAACGTGTCGCAGCGACATTCAATATTGGCCGTGTGCTGTTGGCTGGTGATGCAGCACACCTGAATAGCCCGGCGGGGGGATTTGGCATGAACGGTGGCGTTCAAGATGCATTCAATTTAGCCGATAAGTTGATCGCGATTTTTAATGGCGCAGATTCCCAAGCCCTCTTGGCGCGTTACACCCGCCAGCGCCGTTCAGCTGCGATTGACGATATTCACTCAACCTCCGATGCCAACTACAAACGCCATCGCGAGGCGGACCCAGCGAAGCGACGTGAGGCATTATATGAAATGAAGGCCATCATTGCCGACCGCGATAAACACCGCGCCTTTCTGATGGACAATGCGCTGATCACCTCTTATCGACGCTCGGAAGCTGTCGCCTAGGCCGTACTGGAAAACTGATTATGAGTATTCGCTTGATTCATGGCCCGATTGTGTCGTGTGCCGATATGGCAGCTCAGCGCGCCTTGTTCGAAGGCGTCTTCGGACTCAAACCTGTTGCGGAACAAATGCTCGACCGCGCCAGCGTGAAAAGAATATGGGGGCTAGAGGGCCATGGCGCCAAGACCATGGTTTTGGAAACCCCTGGCACTCATTTCGGGGTGCGCTTGATTCAGTTTGACCCGGTCTCGCCCACAATCATTCGCAATCGTTCGTCAGGCTACGATTGCGATGCGCTGAAGGTGATTGACTTCGTGGCCCCTGATTTTGATGCCGCCCATGAGCATGTGAAATCGATGGGCTTTAAGCTGAAAGACGACATCTCACGTTATGATCTGCCTGAGGGGCATTTTACCGAAGGGCATTTGTGGGGGCCCGATGAAGTGGTCACCGCGCTGATCAGCGGGCCCAAAGATTTTTTTAAGGGCTTTGCCACCGTGATGGATAAAGTGTTCTCTGAGCCTCAGAGCATTTCAAGCCCGGTTGAAGACCAGCCCTTGGTGGTCGATTTTTATGAGAAGGTGTTGGGGCTTTCAGTGGTGCACGAATATGCCATTGATCACGAAAGTTTTTCGAAATTGGTAGGCACGCCCCACAAATTGAAACTCCGCGCTAAAAACATTGGCCTGAAACGCACCGAACCCTATTTCGGCATTATTCATTATGGCCTGCCGAAAGGTGCTTATACCTCGCTGCGCGAGCGTGCAGTATTTCCGCATCGCGGCTTAGCGGGGGGCACTTTGTTTGTGGATCACATCACCGACCACGAGCGCGAAGCAAAGGCCTTTGGCTGTGAGATTTTAGCCCCCGTAGGTGAGGTTTCGCTGTCACCCTATGGCAAAGTATTATCGTTGGCGTTTCGTGCCCCACACGGCGTTATTCATCACCTGATCGAGACCTGATTCACCTACGGCATAGATTGAAAGTGTGACACACTAAAACCACACCTGCTGATCGTGGAGGAATGGCAATGACTAAGGCTTTGCATTCTATGCTTTGGGCCACAGTGCTTGCCACGCTTTGTATGTTCGCAGTCACGCCGTCTTGCGCGCGCGACATGATCATAAGTGACGTGACACTGATCGACGGCACGGGTAGCGCGCCCATCAAACATGCCTGGGTTCAAATCACCGATGGCCGTATCGCCAAAATCAGCCGCGCCTCTATTCGTGTTAATGGTGCAGAAAAAGTCGATGGCCATGGGAAATTTTTGATCCCCGGCCTGATCGATATCCACGTTCATCTGAAAGGCGGCGGCGCGTGGGGCGATAAGCCCGCCCCGAATGTTGAGTTAGGGTTACAGGAATTACGCGCTTATCTTGCGCACGGAATCACGACAGTTTTTGATGCCGGCAATTCCGCTGAATACATCTACGGTTTGCGCGCCAAAGAGCGGGCGGGCGAGATTATCAGCCCGCGCATCTTCGCAACCGGCCAAGTTTTTGGTGCAGCACAGTTGCGCGGGGCCGAGCCAGGCTCACAAGCAGACTGGCCCACATTGGCAGCGCGGGTTGATAAGTTTCTCGCAACCGGGCCAGACATTCAAAAATTTAGTTTTGAGAAATTTGGCGACAAGCCTGGCGAAATTATTCCGTTGGCGCCGCTTGAGAGCATTAAAAAAATTGTTGCCTACGGCCGCGAGAAGGGCGCGCGCACAACCATCCATGTCACCGAAGAAACCATCACCCGCACGGTGGTTGATGCAGGGATGTCGACCCTTGAGCACCCGATGGTGGTTGAGCCTATTTCAGATGACTTACTCAATCGGCTTGTGAAAAATAAAATCCCCTTCGCAACGACCTTGAGTATTTTTGATGATACCGACACGATGCAGTGGCCGCGCTGGACGCGCGAACGGCTGGTCGTCGCCAAGGCTAATATCAAAAAACTGATTGAGCATGGAGGAATTGCCGCAGTGGGCAGCGATCACTTTGATGCGCCGATAACTTTGGCCGAGATTGACCATATCGGCGAACTTGGGCTGCCTCCACTGACGGTGGTACGGATCGCCACACTCAATGGCGCTCTTTTTCTGAGCCAGGAAAAGGATATTGGTTCCTTAGAGGTCGGAAAATGGGCTGATATGGTGCTGCTGAAAGCCGACCCTTTGCGCGACCTCAAAAACCTCAGAAAAATTCTTGCAGTGTATAAAGCAGGAGAGCTCATCGCCCACGTCAACGCCGGGCCGTAGCCATGTGCGCTCTCTGTTCGGCTTGTTCCCAGTGGCCGACAAGGCTACGATTTGGCCAGAATTTAATGCCGAAAATAGGACGCTTTCCATGGCCGCTCTCAAACAAGAGCCCCACGCGGTACTGCCCTCCGCCACGCTAGATGAAGCGGCGCGCCAGAACTTTATCAATGAGCTCGGAAAACACGTTCTCAACGACATCACGCCCGGCAATAAAGCCGTTTACGAAAAGCATGTGCTGCCTGCTTTTCTACGCAAGAATGGTCGCGCACCTGCTGACCGGCATGAAATCCGCAAAGAAATGATCCGCCAACCCTATTATCAAATGAGCAGTTCGTTTCAACGCACCATTCAAGAAATGATGTGGAATGCGGTTGACGAGAGCATTCAACGCCAA
>JANLSL010000520.1:0-2047 GCA_031362385.1 Alphaproteobacteria bacterium
TATTGTTTGGTCGCGTCGTTTTACGGAAAACCGGTATCCACTTTTCCGCACGACGCTCTAACCCATCATAGCCCGCGCTCGCCTGAACCTCAGTAGCGCCATCAATGCCAACAGCAGTGGCAACGCAATAATCGCATTTACGGCATTCCACCCCAAAGTGTTTTGCAATGCGCCTGATGCAAACGTGGCCAGCGAAATGGTTGCAAATACCAAAGTATCGTTGGTGGCTTGGGCGGTATCGCGTTCCTCAGGCCGGTAGGCATCGGTCAACAGCGAGGTCGCGCCCACATACATCAGATTCCAGCCTAACCCCAACGCCACCAGCCCAAACCAAAAGTGTGTGATGTCATTGCCCGTCATGTTCACCGCCATGCACACCAGGTTGAGCCCAAGCCCCGCAGAGATGACGCGCGGCGCACCCCAACGTTGAATGAGCGCGCCAGTAAAAAAGCTTGGTGCGAACATCGCTAAGCCATGCCACTGAATCACAAAAGCTGCGTCGTTAAAGCTTAAGCCGCAGTCCGACATTGAAAGTGGGGTGGCGGCCATGACCAAAATCATCACCCCGTAGCCGGCCATCGCCGAAGCCACGGCGGCCAGGAATTTTGCATCTTGCAACAATTCAAACCAGGTTCGCCCGCCTGCTTGGGTTTTTATAGCTGGGGCGCCGGGCAGGCGCGCGAATTGGAGGATGACAATGTTAGCCGCGCACAACACCGCAATGGCCGCATAGCAGCCTGCAAACATCACTGGTTCAAACAAATTGCGGGCATGTTTAGCAAGCTCAGGGCCCGCGACCGCAGCCAAGACGCCGCCCGCCATCACCAGCGAAATGGCCCGCGCCTTGAAGGCGCCATCTGCCGCCTCGGCGGCGGCAAAGCGATAGTACCCCCAGAATGCGTTGTGGATGCCCAGCACCGCACCCGCCGCCATAAACAGTGGAAATGACTTTTCCATCAGCGCGAAAACCGACGCCAACGCCCCCACCACGCCAATAAACTGACCGAGGCTGAAACCAACCCGGCGCCCATATTTGCGCATGAACATGGCCGCCGGATACGTTGCAAGCATGGTGGCCACAAATTGTGCGGCCAGCGGAGCTGTTGCCAACACCGGCGTGGTCGCTAGGTAGACCCCCGCCAGACCAGTGGTGAGGGTGACGACCGAAACTCCGGTCATCGACATCGCTTGGGTCAACGTCAGAACCCCTACCGTAAAACGGCCGTTGGACGCAGAAGGACTGGGTAATGTCATACGCTAGGGCTTAGGTTTTGAAGGTGCGGGCACGTCAGCCAGCTTGGGAAGGATGACGGGCACAATACCAGGTGCTGGCGGTGGCGGCTTGGGTGCACAACTGGCGTAGCCTTCTGCGTCAGGCACAAGATCGTAGCCTTCGCGGCAACGTAAATTCATCCCGGTCGTTACTTCATTGAATACTTTAAGTGCGCCATTGAAAGCGGCCATCAGCATGAAAATAATCAAAGTAATGCCAATGGCTCCTGCAACGCCAACCAGATTGCGAATAAGAGCCGAGCGCGTTGAGGTGGGCCTGCGCGAATACATGCCGAAGTTTATAAACAATCATCTGTGCGGACAAAAGCTCTGAGAAAGTTGAAAAGGCGCAGGTAACTCGCGTGATCGAACTTGCGTGGGTCTTAAAAACGGTTATGAGTGGGGGCTTACGCGATTGTCATCTCTTGTTCAGCCAATCCAGATCACCCGCATGCCTTCGTCATCATTACAAACTAAAGAAAATACAGCGCTTGAGCGATTGCGCGCGGCTGGCCTGCGTCCAACCCGGCAACGACTGGCATTGGCAAAATTGTTGTTTGTTGGCGGGTCGCGCCATGTGACGGCTGAATCGTTGTTCAATGAGGCACGCGGCAAGCGCGTAAATCTTTCCCTGGCAACGGTTTACAACGCCCTGCACGACTTTACTGAGCGTGGCATGTTACGCGAAATCTCCATCGAGGCCGGGCGGTCTTATTTCGATACCAACATCACCGAGCACCATCACTTTTACTACGAGCGTACCGGAAAGCTGCAA
>JANLSL010000550.1:0-2257 GCA_031362385.1 Alphaproteobacteria bacterium
CACACCTTGAAGCCAATTTTTTCATAAAACGCGACCGAAGCTTTTACATCACTCACCAGCAGTGTGGTGCGGCGTACAACCGAGGTGAGCGCTTCAGCGGTTGAGGTTGAAAAAACCGCAGCTAAAGAAAGTGCAGCTAAAAATGCGCGCATTGTGGTCCCTCCACAGGGTTAAAGCGAACCGTTCTATTTAGCCTTTTGTGCAGCGTAGGCCTTTATAACATCTTTTGCGATATCCCAAATTTTCTGAGCACTACCCCCTACCTTCTCAATCAGTTGCTTGGTGACGCCGCTGGTGGACTGCCGCCAGCGGTCGCGCTGCTCGGCGGTAATGGTATGGATGGTAAATCCGCGCTGCTTGGCTTGGGCTAAATCGCTGGTGACCTCATCACGCGTCCACTGCCGTGATTGGCTCATGGGAATCCACGACTCAGTCATGACTTTGCGTTGCGCGGCAGGCAAGCCCTCAAGCCAGGCTTTGCGCATGACGATCACTGAGGTGGCAAAATTATGATCAGTCATGGTGATGTGCTTGGCATCGTTGGAAATCCCGCTGCGCACATACATTGACGTTGCGGTCTCACCGGCCTCGATCAACCCCGTTTGCAGGGATGAGACAATATCGGTGAAGGCCAGCGGAATAACATCGGCTTTCAAGGCCTGAGCAAATAATTGTGCCGCATCACTCGACGCCACACGAAAACGGCGCGATTTGACATCTTCTGGCACCAGCATCGGTGTTTTTGCCCAGACTTCACCAAACCCAATTTCATCCCAGGTCAGGAAATAAATGTCTTTGTCGGCGAATAGTTTTGCGTAAGCCGGAAATAAATAATTATCCATCACGAAGTCAGCTTCGGCGTAATTATCAAATAAAAACGGCGTGTATAATATCGCCAACTCTGGAACTACCGTCGTTGCAATCGCCCCTGACCAGTTAGAAATTTGCACACGGCCACGGCGAATTCCGGCCACCAAATTGTCTTCAGCGCCCAGCTCACCGTAGATCAGCATTTTCATTTTAATCGCGCCGCCAGAAGCCTTCTCGACAGTAGCGCGATATGTCATCCACTTTTCTTCGCCTTTGCTGTTGCGAAACCCGGTGCCACCCGCCGTTACCTCAAGAGCGTGAGACAGCCCCGCGCACATCACAAATACTACAGTTAAAAAAAGCCGAGACACGTGTTTCATATTTTCAACACCTTCATCACCTTAAGCTTGCAGCGCTGTCCAAGCATAGCCGTCTGGGGCCGTGAACGAAAAGGCCGGTGTTCCAAATTCATCAGATAATATTTCTGAAACGTCCGTGGCCCCGCCGTGCTGCGTATACGCCAGGACTGCGCCGCGCGTGGCGGCTAAATCTTGCAGACGCACAGTATAAAGACAGTAGCCCAACTGCCCGGGGCGCGATGAAGGCCTTAAATCAGGCTGCGGCCGGGCATTGTGAATCAAAAATGCGCGCAACCGCCCCGGCAATTGTGTTTCGGGGGTGTCGCCACTGGTGGGGTCTTCAAAATCAGTTTCGGTGAAGTGCTCGCCCGGCTTTAAGTCAAAAAAATCTGAAGGCGTATAGCCGGGCTCATATTTGATGTGTGCTTTCTTGCCCATCTTGAAACCCAGAACTTCAGTATAGAAATTGAAAATGCTAAAGTCCTCGCCCGTCACCACCAGGCCCATATGGCAGCCTTCCGTGGTACGACAGAGTGAGTCACTGGCAAACGTGCCGTAGTGCGGCATGGCAATGTTATAGCGTTGCATTGAGACTACGCGGGCCTCGGGGAACGTCATTTGTAAATTATGCGAAGCACGCACCGGCCCGACAAAAGGCTTTTGCTCAAAGCCGCGCGCAGGTGATCGTACATTGATCAGGGGACCGCGCAGTTCAATATTCATTCCTTGTTGGCGCGCGACTTCGCCATGATTGAACACATTGATAATATCTGCGGTGCGGTGCACCGACCACCGCGATCCAGTGCACCGCATCGGAGCATGGCCCAAGCCAGGCCCTTTGGCGTATTGCCATTGAAACAGCCGTATCAAGCCATGAACGGCGGCTTGATGGCTCAAGCGTACAGCGGTTAAGTCTGATGCGACGCCGTACAAGGCTTTGGCTTGTGCAGCACTGAAATGACCGCGCGGTCCGGGCGTGTAGCCAAAGGCCCGCCAAAACGAAATAGCGGCCTCAAGGTCAGCCACGCCGACGCCGATTTCGTATAGTCCACCTACCAAACCTGACTTAGTGCTGGTCATCGTTCGAT
>JANLSL010000570.1:0-4601 GCA_031362385.1 Alphaproteobacteria bacterium
CACGTCGACTTTTTCCACCGCACGATTGAATACGGCACGCCTGCTTTGCAGTTTTGGAAACACTTGGCCATTGCGCTGATTTATGGCTTGGGGTTTGCGACGGCCCTCACGCTGGTGGTCACCCCTTCGGTGCTGATGCTGCAACACAACCTGGCCAAAAAGGCCCGCACCTTGTTGCATTTGAAAGACAAAGATGCCCCACCGCCGATGCCCGCCATGGCCTCAGCAGATATCCGCACACTTCATCGACCAGCCGCAGAGTAAGATTTTTTTAAGCAGCTTTTTTGCGGCCCGTTGCAGCACGAACTAAGGGATAGGGCTGAATCAGTACATCAGATGGAATCCCCCACGCGCTTTTAATTTTACGAACCATATCGAGTGTGAGCGGGCGTTTGCGCGCAAGTATTTCCGTAGCGCGCGAGCGTGAGCCAAGGACCAAAGCCAAATCTGCTTGGCGGTAATCGTTATTGACCATGTGCATTCGAATACTCTCGACCGGCGGCAAGGGCGCAATCGGGTAATGCTTGGATTCATAGGCCTGAACCAGAGTCACCAAAGCATCAAGGCTTGCAGCATCGACAGACTCATGGTCCATCGCCTGCGCAATGACTTTCAAAGCCCGGTCATAGTCTTTTTCGGTCACAATTGGCCTGAGTTTCATGCCGCCCTCACATCAGATTGTCGTCGCGTTGACTTTGTCATACTCGGCGTGGGATCCAACAAACCGCACATACAAAATTTGCTGGCGAAAATTGATGTGCGCCACAACGCGGTATTTATTGCCACCAACGTTAAAAACAATCCGCTGCGCATTGATAACGCTGGCATGGCGAAACGTCGCCTTCACGTCCACCGGCGAGCGCCACGCCGATCGGTCCACGACTTGGTACCACCCCCTAAGCGGCAATTCCGCCTGAGGCTGTCGGGCCCAGAACTCACGCAACGTTCGCAATGCAATAACACGCACTAGAGTTCGTAGCATGTTCCCGTAGTGGGAACAATAGCAATTGAGCTACTTCTTTTCAGGCATCGCCCCTGGTGCTGGCGGCAATTGCAATCCGAGCTGCCACAACTGGCCAACGTTGTCAGCATTGCCCCAGCGCTCGATCACTTTGCCGTCTTTAAACTTATATATATCAGTCGCGGAAATCCGCGCGGTTTTGCCGGTTGCGGCTTGCGCCCCCATCGGGCCAGTCATTTTACTGGTCATCACCACGCGCGCGATCAGATAATCGCCCTGGCAGATGAGTAACTCGTTCTCATATTTGCGCTCGCCGAATGTTTTTAATGACTCATCATACATGCGGGCCATGTTCTCGGCCTTGACCAAAGCTTTCGTGCCGCCGCCACGATCTTGGTTGTGGCTATAGAACTCAGGTGAATAAAACTTCACCGCAGCGGCACCGTTGCGGGGGATAAACATCTCATTGGTCATCCCCATGAAAGCTTTGTACATGGCGCTGGTGGTGTCGCAGCCAACCACTGTGGTTTCATCGGCCAGAACCGGCCCAGCCAAAACAAGCCCCGTCATCGCCAGCAATACTTTTTTCATTTTCATCTCCAGGTTTACACAAAATTTCACTTCACAAACTTTCCGTCTTTCAACCACACCTCACCGTTCAGCATAATAGTGCAGTCGATAAACAAATCGCGCCAGCGGTTATATCCGCCGCCCGTAACCGCCCCGCCGATTTCGGTGTTATTGCCCAAACCAATGCGCACCACGCCCGCACCGTAACCATAATACGGTATCCACGGGTCGCGTTCGGGCACCGTCAGCAGCGGATTAAAGCCCAGGCCCAACTCGCGAAAGAACTTCACGGACTCTGGCTGTGCATCCAACTCGGCGCGCATGAATTCGACACCCTTGGTGGCCGAGACGTTTACAATTTTGCCGTTCTTGATGGTTACCTTGCCGCCCTCAACCGAGCGCGCACTCCAGCGCGATGGGCCATAGGCAATCACGCCATTCACACTGCTTTCAAGGGGCGCAACCCGAATCACGCCCGGTGGAATTTCAATCTCGCGGTCGACCAATGTTTTTAAGGGGCGCACGCGCTCGGCCGAAGCCACACCGTCTTGGCGAATCACCGGACGCTCGCCGATTTCAAATGTAAGGCTGGTGCCCAGTGGCGTGGTCACGCGCACTTTGCCATTACGCATGGCCGCAATAAAGCGGGCTTGGTGGTCGCTAAGCGCTGCGTAGTCAGTATTCAAGATGGCATTCTGATACGCCACGTCGATGGTTTGCATGGCTGGCGCTGGGTGGCCGGGCATAATCGTCACACCCGTCAGGCCTAAGTCGCTGCCCAGCGGACCATAAGGATCAGTCCAATGAAAATGAATGGTGCGTCGGGGACCACCCTTTTCCACCAACAGCCGCTGCATCGCCTTGTACGCCGGATGTGCCGGATTAGTGCCCGGCAGCATGATGGCGACATCAACATTTTCCAACATTTTTACGTAAGCTTCGATGGCAGCATCAAGGCCAGATCGCAATGTTTTGGCATCCCATTCGATGGGATAGGGTGTTTTTAAAACGTCGATCACGCCTAAGTCGACCCCACCGGCTTTCATGACGGCATAGCGGATGTGCGGCTGGAATTCGTTCATGTAGCCCGGCATCCCAACCGCGATCACCCGTTCGCCAGGCTCCAAGGCCAACTGCGTGACAATGCGCTCGGCGATGGCTTGGTATTGAATCGTGCGCTGCGGAAGAACCTGGTTTTGGGCAGCCGCAGCGGTGCTCAGCACAAGTGCGGCGAGAATAGCATTAAGTGTCTTCATGGGGCGGCCTGGGGGCTTGGGGTGTACTTTACCGCGCGCGCCATAATTTCATCTTTGAGTGCGCGCTCAAGCCCCAGTGCAAACAGGATCTCGGCGATCAAAAATGCTGGTGCAATGAATACCTGCGTTAAGTTTGTGAACAGGGCAGGCCTGCGACCTTCGAACGCATGGCCGATAAACTGAATGATCCAACCGCCCACAAAGCTGATCGCAAAGGTTCCCCATACATCTGGCCCCTGCCCAACCGTTTCAGCCAACGCATAAAGCACACCGTATATAACTGCGGCACTCAAACCGATCAGCACGACATTGCTGAGGTAAAAGGCTACCAACAGAATCACCAGAAACGTACCCAATGACAGCGCCATGGGGCCGCCCAAGCCAGGCACTGAGCCCAGATGCAGCTGTGAGGCGGCCACCAACAAGGCATAGACAATCAACGGCACTCCAACATGATGCGTGGCCTGATTACGGGCATCGCGGTGATAGGCGGCATACATGGCGAGCTGTTCCACGAACCATGATCGCATGAGCTGGTGCTCCTTCAATTCGCCGGTTGTCGTGTCAATTTATAGGATAAGGTTGCTGGCGAATATACCACCTGAGTGTCCATGATCGTTCGCGGCCCCGCCAGCGCCCTGCCGTTTCCAGCTTTTCGCCAGCGCTTTCCGTGGATAGGGGCGGACTTGCAGACGTTGCGTAATACGCTGCGCGGCACGGGGGTTGATCTGTCGGCGTATGCGGCCCAGCGCCTGCGCTTTGCCTGCCTTGATGGTTCCGGGGATGTGTTGCAGGGCGTTCTCAACCTTCCCTCTTTTGAAGCAAATAAGGCGCTGGTCATCGTGATTCATGGCCTGACGGGCAGCGAGGACAGCTCGCATGTGATTGCTTCGGCTCACTACTTTCTCAGCCTAGGGCATCCGGTTCTACGGCTCAATCAGCGTGGGGCAGGTCCATCGCAGGAAACCTGTAAAGGCTACTACCATGCTGGCCGCAGCGAGGACGTGGCGTGTGTCGTGTCGCAATTATCAGAGCCGCTCATCAGAAATGGGGTATGCCTTCTGGCGGTCTCGCTGGGCGGGAATGTGCTGCTAAAGTTTCTGGCCGAATACCCCCGCTTTGCCCACGTTAAGGCAGCGGTTGCTGTGTCGCCGCCGGTTGATCTGAAATCAGCCCAAATGCGCATCATGCATTCGCGCAATCGTTATTATCATCAATTCCTTCTAAATCGCATGAAATTAGGTGTGCAAAATATTGATTTTATTAAAGAAAATAGCTCTATAAATCTTGATAAAATAACCACGGTTTATGACTTTGACGACCAGATCGTTGCCCCGGCCAATGGCTTTTCGGGCGCCATGGACTACTACCAAAACTGCTCAGCTCTTGAGCTGCTCGACCGCATCGATACTCCCACCCTGATTATCCATCCAGCTGACGATCCGTGGGTTCCCGTTGATCCACTTCTTGCAAAGTTTTCGAGCGTCGGAACCGAGCTACCAGATCAAGTATCTTTGCTCAGCCCCGAGAACGGTGGCCATATCGGCGGCCATGGAAAAAGCTCTTCTGTGCCTTGGCATAATATTTGCGCTCGGCTCTTCTTCGACAACTCCTGAGTGGCAGGCCGACCGGCCAAAACACGCCGCCCCGTGCCGATATGGTATCTGTGCAACACATCCTGCGAACCGACCCGGCCAACCGCATCGTGGTCATTCAGGGCTTGGCTACGGCAACGTCTTCAAATACCATAATATGTAGCGGGCTATAAGGCCGCGTTTCGGACTATTTTCTGGGGGTTTTCGATGAGAATCAGT
>JANLSL010000589.1:0-5419 GCA_031362385.1 Alphaproteobacteria bacterium
GCTCGCTGAATGGACGCACCGAGAAGAACGGCAAGGCCTTCGCTGTCCCCCAAGACAGCAAGCTACCGCTTGACGAGATCGTGACCACCTATCTTGGGGGCACGCCATTCGCAGAACTGTTCAACACCCCGATACCGCTCAAAATCACCCAAGAGGACAGATTTAGCCATTTCCACATCATCGGTGGCACCGGAGCCGGAAAGACGACCCTCATTGAAAAGCTGATCCTTCACGACCTTTCCCAGGACGATCCACCCTCCATCGTTCTCGTTGACCCCCATTCAGACCTCATCCGAAAACTGATGCGCTCCGATATCGGCATCATGGACAGGGTGGTGCTCATTGACCCCCGAGATGTTGACTATCCGCCCGCCATCAACATCTTCGCGCTCAACCAAGACCGTTTGCAGGGCTATGACCAAGCCACCAGGGAGCAAGTGACCGCCGGTGTCATTCAAACCTTCGACTATCTGTTCTCAGGCCTCATCGGCGCTGACCTCACCGCCAAGCAGGGCGTGTTCTTTCGCTATGTCGCCCGCCTCATGCTCTCGCTCCCCGAACACATGGGCCGCAATGCCACCATCATCGACATGCTTCATCTCATGTCCGATGAAACGCCCTATCTCTCCGCCATCAAGGGCCTGCCCGACCTCCAGCGCGATTTCTTCGAGCGCGACTTTAAGAACAAGACCTTCCAGCAGACCAAGGAGCAAATCCGCTACCGCCTGCAAGCGATCCTCGAAAACCCGACCCTGGCGCGGCTGTTCACTTCGACCGAGACCAAGGTTGATCTCTTCACCGAACTCAATTCCGGCAAGATCATCCTGGTCGATACCGCCAAGGATTTCCTCAAAGGCGCATCCGCAAATTTCGGGCGCATCTTCATCTCGCTCATCTTGCAGGCCGTGTTGGAGCGTGCCGCGATTCCCGAAGCCAGGCGCAAGCCGACCTTTCTCTATGTCGATGAGGCCGCATCCTATTTCGACAGCAACATCGACGATTTGCTGACCGAGGCGCGCAAATACAAATGCGGACTGGTGCTGGCGCATCAGTACCTCGATCAAGCCTCGCCGTCGCTCAGGGCCTCCCTGCACGCCAACACCAACATCAAGATGGTCAGCGGCCTCTCGGCAGGCGACGCGCGCGCCATGGCCCCTGAGATGCGCACCACGCCAGATTTCATCCTGGGCCAAAACCGACTGCAATTCGCCACCCATATCAGGAACGTCACACCCCAGGCCGTCACCATCCCCCTAGACTTCCCCGGCGAGCTTCCCCAGCTCGACCTCCTCGATTATCAATGGCTGATTGAACGCAACCGGGAAAACGTATCGACGCCCCGCGCGCCGATACACCAAACTGGCCCCATCGGGTCTGGCGCTGCGCCTGAAGTTCGGCCCCAAGCTGAGCGTCCGCGCTTAGACTTCCCTTCTCCCCAGGAACCCGACGAGGATATTTCGCCCAAGTGGTAAAATATTGGGGTGACACAAGCGCAATCATAGCAGCGCTTCCCGACGCGCAGCGCCGCATAGCGAACGGTTACAGGCCATTTTTGCCGCACTATCCCCACCCAATGAAGACCGACACCCTCAACCGCAGAACCCGATTTGACCGGCCCATCCCCGTGGTGAGCCGGATGGTATTGACCGAGGCCGACTTTATTATGTTCGCGGCAATCGACCGGCACGGGCCACTGCCATCGCACTACCTCTATGAATTCACCAAACATCTGCGCAAAGACAAGAGCCACCTGCAAAACCGGCTGACCGAATTCTACAACGGCGATGCCGGCGGGCCGTATCTGGCGCGGCCCTATCAGCAGTTCGCCAGCTTTCATGCCCGCTATAGCCATGTCGTCTATGATTTAACCGACCGGGCAAAAGTGCTGCTGGCCGAGCGCGACAGGTTGATCGCCCATGCTCCGCGCCGGACAGACCCCTTTCTGTACCGGCTTATGCAAGCCTGTGCCGGGGCATCGCTGGAGCTTGGTGCAGCCAGCCATGGTCTGCGCTATATTCCTCGCGAGGAGATTCTGACGCACCCGCGCATCGGCGAGGCGAAGGACGCCCAGAATCCGATGGCGATCCCGCTCAGCGCCTATGGCGAGAACAGCAGCTTGATTCCCGACGATCTATTCGGACTCGAATATCCCCGAACCGGATTCCGTTTTTTCGCGGTGGAGATCGACCGCAACACAGAGAGCATCGAGCGCAAGAACTTGGGCTACAACACCATCGGCAAGAAGGTCGATGGCTACCTCCAAATGCTCCGCGACAAGCGCTATCGAGCTTGGTGGGGCATCCCCAACCTCACTGTGCTCTTGGTCACAACCAACGCCGGACATGCCCAGAACATTCTCGCCCACATCGGCAAGCATGTTGACCCGAGATATGTTGAACGCTTCGCCATTGCCACCGAGCCATTGTTCGGGGCGAACTGGCGGGTGCCACCGGCGCTACTGTCGCATCTGCTGGATCAGCCATGGGCCACCTCGGGCGGCACCAAGGACATCGCGGTGCCATAGCAAGAGCCCCCCGCCAGTCACGGCAGGGGGCTTCGTCTATTGTTTGCTCGCCTTGTGCGGGAAAAGAACCAGATCGCCGCCGGGCGGCAGCGCGGTCAGTTTGACGCTGATACCGTCCTTGGCGACTTTCCAGGCAGCACCGACGTTGGTGTACCAATGCTTGCCGCCCTTCTCTTCGCTGACGAAGGCATCGTAGTCGGGTTTGCGCTTATCGGACATGAAAGAACACTCCTTTGCTGTTCCCTGCCATCAAACCATGGATCGCCAAATCATGCTAATATGAGGGTCTGTTCTTTCCCATAAATTCATATGTTTGGAGGTAGCCGTGACCCAATTCGTCGATTTCGCCGAAGTGAAGGCGCAGGTGTCTTTCGCTGACGCCGTCTCGTATCTCAATCTTGCCGTCAAGCAGTCGGGCAACCAGTGGCGCGGGGCTTGCCCCGCCTGCCAGGGCAGCGGCGAGCGCTCACTGGTGATCACCGAGGGCAAGGGTTTCTTCTGTTTCGCTGAGAAGAAAGGCGGCGATCAGATCGCGCTTGCCGCACATGTTCTCGGAATAGGAGCCAAGGAGGCTGCGCACGCGCTTGCTGAGATGGCCGGAATTGTACCAGTACACAATACCAGTACAAGTTCCAAATCCACCGTTCCCCCGAGCGAGGAGGCGAAAGGCCTTGGCCTGGAACCTCTGAGCTACCTTGAGCCGGAGCACGATGCGGTGATCGCTATCGGCTTCGACCCTGAGGTCGCCCGATCCCTTGGGATTGGTTACGCCCCCAGGGGCACCATGCGCGGAACGGTGGCAGTGCCCATCCGTGACGCGCATGGTGTGCTCAAAGGCTACATCGGCATCGAGGAGGCAAAGCTTCCCGCCGACTTTCGAACCAACGTCGTGCCGTTTCAGAAACGGGCGTGAGCTATTTCTGCGGCTGTCATTTTTGGCAGCCGTTTTTTTTGAGCAGTTTCCAGCCCTCAAAAACGTCTGATCTCCCCGCACCAAGAGACTGGTGACATTTCTACATATATATCATATAGTTAATTAGGATCGCATTATTGGGCCCAGCCCCTGCTTCACAGAGTCCCGCGTTGAGTAGGGGCTGGGCCTAGAACGCCTCAGTAACGATTAGGAGGCGAACATGCGTACAGAACATTGTCATCAAGCTAATCACAACAGCCACTCGAATGCCAGTCCAATAGCAAAGTTCAAATTTTGTCTGGACAACGGAAACAAAAGAGTTCCTATTAATCTCTATCAATCTAAGCAGTTCGGCGAAAACCATCTCCCAAAATGGTGCCAAATACTAGATACCGCAAGATCAATGTTTCTCGCTCCTCTCACGGCGCTCGGACATGATGTTTTAAGACCGCTTTCTCGTCTACCGGTATCTTGCTTATACCTGCCTCAACAAATCATTACCCATTGCTCTGAAACAGACCAAATAGCGATTTCAGCGTACATCCGTGACGGCAATATGTGGTACGGCCCCCGAAGCTTGAAAGTGCGAGCCGGTTCCTACCCACGCCCTAACACGTTCATAGGATTTATCGGACCGACTTAATGTCCTGACCCCAACTATATAACGGTTGGGGTCAATCTTTAACCAGTCAACAAATAAAATTCTCTCTTCTTTTTCTCAACCTCGACCATTTTACGCTTACTCTCGATAGCGAGCCGGTCAATCAATTCCTTATCATCCTTTTCATTAATTTTGCCGAGGGAATAAACCATCCTGTCTATCTGCTTCTCGGTTAGACAAAAATCTCCCTTCATCACAGACTCTAGAAAAGCCCTAACTTCTTTTAATTTTGGCCCCGGTACGACGTCGTCATGGTCAAATGACGATACCAAATCAGACCAACGATCTGCAAAGTACCTCGCATTGTGCTTCCTATCCTCTGCTCTGAAAGCCAGCATCTCCCGCATGAGACTCTCAATTTCTCCGTCGAACCTCTCCTCAATCCCCAGCTGAAGAATTTTCTCGGCGTCGACGGAAGCGATGCGAGACCTTATCTTCTCATCAATCACGTCCTTGGCTCGACGAGCTTCCTCTGTCGTGACAGTGCCAGCCTTAAGCTGCTTCGTAATTTCGTCCCTGGCTTCAATATCTCCCGGAGTGGCAAACGGATAAACACCAGTCCGCAAAGCGAAGAGCGTAGCGCCAAGCGCCCAAACATCGGTAGCCTCGCTGGCGCTGCTAATACTGTCCCGAACTGTCTCCGGTGCACATGTGAGTATGCTACAATGTGCGAAGTCTGGATCGGAGGTCACAGAGCCGATATCAAAAATCTTAGCTCTTCCATCTTCTGTCAAACCGCAATTATCGAGCTTCAAGTCTCTATGTCTCAGTCCTTGGGTATGAAGACAAGACAAACCCCGTGATAAGTCGCGCGCGATTCTGATAAATCTATAGATATCCATCAAAGGCGAAATATTGTCTAGCGTTCGAGTCAGCAGTTCTTCCACAAACCACGTATGCTTATCCGCTCCCCGGAAAGTATAATGGTATGTAGCTAGATACTCCGAATATTCTACGCTTAGGTCTACGCGATATGCTGCATGAGCTTCATCTGCAGCTTGTGCCCCCGAAGGATCATCAACCCTAATGATAGCTACATCTTCCGAAAGGCCCAGCACATTCCCCCGAAAAGCTGTCTTCCAGCGCCCCTCGTTGAGATACTCCTTTAAAGTACAGTTGTTACCTGGATCAAAAATTCCCTGAAAATCTTTGATAGTGCGGCCATGATTACTCATAATAAGACTCCGTAAATGTGCTTATTTACATGATCCTGTAGCTCTTTTCTACAATCGCGTGGTCCATAAATGCGCAATATATTGAAATTCCCTACTATGTCGTCAAAACTTTGGTTTCCATAATCTTTAAGATATCTCTCAAGTGT
>JANLSL010000590.1:0-2031 GCA_031362385.1 Alphaproteobacteria bacterium
GTGCTGGCCCACGGGGCTGGTGCGCCCATGGACACACCCTTCATGACCTTCTTTGCTGAAGGACTGGCTGTGCGGGGCTACCGTGTCGGGCGTTTCGAATTTCCCTACATGGCCGAACGGCGCAGCACGGGCAAGCGCAGGCCGCCCAACCCAACACCGGTGTTGTTGAACACCTGGCGCGCCGTCATCAACGCTTGTGGGCAGGGGCGCATGGTCATCGGCGGCAAGTCCATGGGCGGGCGCATGGCCACCATGATCGCCGATGAGATGAAGGTGAGTGGCGTGGTGTGCCTAGGCTATCCGTTTTGTGGTGCAGGACGGCGCAGAGATCAATTCCCTGGGCCCCGCATTGCACACCTCCAAACCCTCACCACGCCAACCCTCATTTTTCAGGGCGAACGGGATGCGATGGGCGATAAGCCTGCCATATCAGCACTCACGCTCGCACCGGCCATTCGGATTCACTGGTGCCCTGACGGCGACCATGACCTCAAACCACGCAAGGCCTCAGGCCTGACACACGCACACAATCTCAACAGCGCGCTTGACGCAGGGCTGGCTTTCCTCGCAGCCTTGGACCCATGACCAACACTACCCGCACCGAGACCGACAGCATGGGCGCAATCGAAGTGTCCGCAGAGCGCTATTGGGGCGCGCAAACCCAACGCAGCCTCGGCAACTTCAAGATCGGGGCCGAGCGTATGCCCCTAGCACTGATCCATGCCTTTGGGGTTCAGAAAAAAGCCGCGGCCTTAGCCAACAAAGCACTGAAGGAACTGCCTGCCGACGTCGCTGAGGTGATCGCTGCCGCCGCGCAAGAGGTGATCGATGGCAAGTTGGACGACGAGTTTCCGCTGGTGATCTGGCAAACCGGATCGGGGACGCAGACCAACATGAACCTGAATGAAGTGATTGCCGGGCGGGCCAACGAACTGATGGGGAAGCCGCGCGGCGGGAAAGTGCCCGTTCATCCCAACGATCACGTCAATCGCGGGCAGTCCTCGAACGATAGCTTCCCCACCGCTATGCACATCGCGACAGTGCTCGAGCTTGAGCGACGGTTGATCCCGTCACTGCAAAAACTACATGCAGTCCTTGATGCCAAAGCCAAAAATTTCGCCACCATCGTTAAAGTCGGCCGTACCCATATGCAGGATGCGACACCGCTGACTTTCGGCCAGGAGTTTTCAGGTTATGCCATGCAGCTTCAGTACGGGATCGGGCGTGTGCGTGCCGCATTGCCTGCCCTGCTGCGCCTTGCGCAAGGTGGCACAGCGGTCGGCACCGGCTTGAATGCGAAAGTCGGATTTGCCGAACAGTTTTGTAAAGAGGTTTGCGCGCTCACCTCCCTGCCCTTTACGCCAGCACCTAACTTTTTTGAAGCCCTCGCGGCACACGATTCACTCGTGGAATGCTCGGGCGTGTTGAATACGCTGGCAGTGTCATTGATGAAAATCGCCAACGACCTTCGCCTTTTGGGCTCTGGTCCGCGTGCTGGTATTGGTGAGTTGGCGCTGCCAGAAAACGAACCGGGCTCGTCGATTATGCCGGGCAAAGTAAACCCCACCCAAGCCGAAGCCATGACCATGGTGTGTGCGCAAGTGATGGGTAATCATGTGGCGGTCACCATCGCGGGCGCGCAAGGGCATTTGGAACTGAACGTCTATAAGCCTGTGATCATCGCCAACGTCCTGCGCTCGATCCGACTGTTGGCGGATGCATCGCTTAGTTTTGCCGAAAATTGTGTGATGGGCCTTACCGTCAACAAAGATGTTGTTCAGCGCCACCTTGATGAGTCGCTGATGTTGGTCACCGCATTGGCACCCCATATTGGGTATGACAAGGCTGCGGCAATTGCCAAACTCGCGCACCACGAGAACCTGACCCTCAAACAAGCAGCGCTGAAATTAGGCCATGTGAGTGCGACCGACTTCGACCGCTGGGTGCGCGCGGCAGACATGATAGGGCCCAGCGCGTGAGCGATGGGGTTATTCGCAAACGCTCCGTCACCTTGGCCGGGCACCGCACCAG
>JANLSL010000634.1:0-2644 GCA_031362385.1 Alphaproteobacteria bacterium
GTTCAATCAGGCATTGGCCGCGTCAACATGCCAATCAAGGCGATGGCGCGCGATGGCAAAATTCTCGAGCAGGGCCGTGCCACCAAGCTGCTTTCGTTCCGTGGCCTTGAGCGCGTTCCGGTTGATAGCGTTGAAGCGGGCGACATCGTGGCCATCGCGGGGCTTGAGAACGCCAACGTTGCCGACACGCTGTGCGCTTTGGAAGTGACCGAAGCCATTCAAGCCCGTCCGATTGATCCGCCCACCCTGGCCATGACTTTCTCTGTAAATGATGCGCCCACAGCTGGATTAGATGGCGATAAACTGACCACGCGTATGATTGGCGCGCGCCTGATGCGCGAAGCCGAAGGTAACGTCGCAATCAAGGTCAGCGAATCAGAAGAAAAAGACGCTTACGAAGTTGCCGGGCGCGGTGAATTGCAGCTTGGCGTGTTGATTGAAAACATGCGCCGCGAAGGCTTTGAGCTTTCTATTTCGCGCCCGCGTGTGCTCTACCGCGAAGACGAAAACGGCAAACGAACTGAGCCTATCGAAGAAGTTGTGATCGACGTTGATGATGCCTACACTGGCATTGTTGTAGATAAAATGTCACAGCGCAAAGCCGAGATGCAAGAAATGAAGCCTTCGGGCGGCGGTAAAACCCGCATTGTGTTTCATGCCCCGGCACGCGGGCTGATCGGCTATCACGGCGAATTCCTGACCGATACACGCGGCACCGGCATTATGAACCGGCTTTATCACGGTTATGCCCCTTACAAAGGCCCGATTGCGGCCCGTCGCACCGGCGTTTTGATTTCCACTGATGCCGGTGAAGCCAACACTTACGGCCTGCACAATTTGATTGATCGCGGTCCGCAGTTCATTTCGCCCGGCGACAAAGTTTACATGGGCATGATCGTGGGCGAACATACCCGCGACAACGACCTGGAAGTAAACCCGCTGAAGGCCAAACAGCTCACGAACTTTCGTACCGTGGTCAAAGACGACAAGCAGTTCTTGCCACCACCCGTTCGCATGACGCTTGAAGACGCATTGGCCTACATTCAGGACGATGAGTTGGTGGAAGTTACACCAAAGTTCGTTCGCCTGCGTAAGCGCCACTTGGACCCCAACACCCGCAAGCGCGCGTCGAAGCAATCAGCGGCGTAAGAACTTCCCAACAGGGATTCACAACGTCTAACACCTATGCGACAAATCGTGCATGGGTGAAACCACCACAACACCCCTGGCGCAAAAACGCTGGGCAAAGGCCGCCGCAATTTATCTCGAGCGGCGACTGATCATTATTTTATTGATGGGCTTTGCGTCGGGTCTCCCGTTCCTGCTCACCTCCGTCACGCTATCTGCTTGGCTTGCGCAGGCGGGTATCGCCAGAACGATGATTGGCTTCATGAGTTGGGCCACGTCGGTCTATGCGCTGAAGTTTTTGTGGTCACCGATTGTCGACCGCACTCCCATCCCTTGGTTATCAGCAAAAATTGGCCAACGCCGATCGTGGATGGTGCTTGCCCAGCTGATGTGCATGGCGGCAATGATTGGCTTGGGGCTCACCGATCCTGGACACAATCTGGCACTGACGGCCGCGTGGGTGGTGGCGTTGGCATTTTCGTCTGCAACCCAAGACATCGTGATTGATGCGTACCGCATCGAATACTTAGATCAGTCCCAATATGGTGCGGGGGCTGCCATGACAACCTTGGGCTACCGCGTTGGTGTTCTGGCGTCTGGCGGGGGTGCCCTGCTCATTGCTGACGCGGCAGGCTGGGCCGTATCTTACGCCATCATGGCAATGCTGATGGGTATCGGCATTATCACAACCTTCATCAGCCCCGAGCCCAAGCGCGTGACACCTCAATCTGCTGAGGGCGGCTATATTCAGTGGGTAAAGTCTGCGGTTGTCACTCCGTTGGCTGAGTTCATGACGCGCCCTGGCTGGATTCCCATCTTGGCATTCATAGCACTTTACAAATACGGCGATGCATTGTTGGCCGTCATGTCAAACCCATTTTATTTGGACCTCGGTTTTACGCTGACGCAAATTGGGCTTGTCACTAAAACATACGGCGTTGCCATGACGCTGTGCGGAAGTTTCGTCGGCGGCATTCTTGTGATGCGCTACGGCATTATGCCCACACTGTTGTGGGGAGGGATCGCCATGGGGCTATCGAACCTACTGTATGCAGCGCTGGCCTTATCACCATCAGTTCCCACATTTGTCGCCGTCATTAGTGTCGAGAACTTTGCCAATGGTGTCGGCAGCGTAGCCTCCATTGCCTATCTTTCAAGTCTCTGTAATTTGGCATTTACCGCAACACAGTATGCGCTGATGACATCATTCATGGCGTTTACGCGCACCATCTTGGCCTCAGCCGGGGGCTGGCTTGCTGATCAGGTTGATTGGATCACCTACTTCACACTCACAACACTTGCAGCAGTGCCTGGCATCGTATTGTTGCTGTGGCTGATGAAACGATTTCCGGCTCAGGGCGCTGCGCCCGCCACAAATCTCACAGCTGAGGATTAGCCCCCTCACCCAGCTTCGGCTAGGCTCGATTATATCTCGCCAAGCCTCCGCATCCCTCTCCCCCAAAGGTGGGGGCGAGGAGTAACTAAATAATCTTCCTCTCCACCCGTCTGCGGGGGG
>JANLSL010000393.1:0-6871 GCA_031362385.1 Alphaproteobacteria bacterium
ACAACGCAGATATCGCGACGTGCTCAAGGACACGCGGATAGTCTGTCTTGACATTCCGGACAATTTTGCACTCATGGATCCTGAATTGGTCACCGTGCCGCAGGCGAAAATGTCGCGGCATCTGCTCCTCTGATAAGCTTATACTTGGCTTTTCACAGGTGAAGTAACCGCCCTCCAGCGGCTGCTGAACGAACGGCGGGTTTTAGCAGACGCAGAACTCCGATCGAACGGCGGCTTTGTTAGCGAGAGCGGCCTCGGCGGACGGCGTCCACCCTAATCGCCAAATGAGAAGAGTTTGTGGTTATCAGTTCTCCCGCGCTCGCTTCTTGAATGGGGCAATCACCATCTAAGATAAGGCATTTGAATCAATAGTAGTCCGCAGCGCGGTAGCCAACCTGCGCTGAATCCTACGTTATTTTAGCCTCAGCGTTTCAGACGCCATGAGGAAAACGTTTAGTTGAGCGCATTTCTCAGGAACCTTCGAATCGAGCCTAATGTCGGCGGGAAGTTTTCTCAGCTTTATGCCCGACACCGTAAACGTGCCACCAAGCGGAATAATTGAAGCTGGCTGATCCCCCAAGATGCTTTTCGACATGATGTGCGGTGACGAGGAATGACCATCAGCCGTGTGGAACTCCATAGCGCCGGTAAGCGCCATCAGGGTTGAAGAACGAACCTCAACTAGGCAGCCCTCATAAGAGCCTAGGATGCCAGATAAATCGTCGGTCGGGTTAACCACGCCTCCGTAAACTCTGCCATCACCATGCCCCGACCATTCCCGCGCCACATAATCGATATTTGTCGCATGGCTCATCCTTGGTGCCTTCTGCTGTTCCAAAACCGATGCGCAGCTCGACAAAGCTGTTGCAGAACACAGCCCAACCAGCGCCCTGTAAGCACTCTTACCCGCCCAGAAATCCCGAGTGGCCGACGTTGGGGAGGTAGTCTCACTTGCGATACGCAAAACAGTTCCACCTTTTGAAACAGAGTTAGAAAAACCATCAGCGGAGTATCCCGACAGCTTAGGGAACCGCTACATTGTTCAGTACGCTCAAGTTCAGCGCGGACAAGGCATCAGTTTTGGCGTAGACGCACCGAGAGAACTTCTTCGGCGTGGACGTCCCAAGCCGATAACTTGCCAATCCAGCGAACTCCGTGCCGAGTGCATAGGCTTCGCCCAAAACATTCCAGGTGGTAGAGTAAACCGGGCCTCCAGAGTCACCTTCCGCACACATCTGCGTGCCAGGGGTCGTCGCCTCAATCACGACACCGCCAGAAATCGGTATCGGCGTCGAAGGTGCGGTGAGTTCCGCCGAATTTCCTGAAAAGCCCAAGCTGATAATCTTTCCGCACTTATTGCCGGACGTGACTCCATTCATACAGATTACGGCCCCCACCGCGGACCCGATGTCGCCATTAATAGCCAAAGTCGTGCCGCTGGTTACTTTGATCTGACCAGTAAACGTGGCACCCGCCTTCGTGTGCCACTGAATGTCCTTCTGGTTCGTGCTGTTAAAAAGTGTGCCTGCATAGGCTATGGACGATGTCGATCCCACTGTCATTGAGCTGTTGGGGCAGTGCCCGGCAGTGAGAGCGCCACGCCTCCCGTCAGTGTGCACAACTGAGAAACCTGTAGTGCAGTTGTAAGAGCCAATCGTTGCTGCCTCGCCCGCCATCACTGTCGGAACCAGCGTGATGTCCTCCTGCACAATTCGTATCTGCTGTTTTCCCTCCAGTCCCTTCAGCAATTGTTTTGCCGCTCTGGAATCGGGCACTGACACTTGAACGTCCTGCATTTCCAGATCTATGAATGCGCCATGATTGATGGCGTTCGAGTTCAAGACAGAGCTTGCCTCGTTCAATATGGCATAAAGCTCAGTCAGTGAGCGCTTGGCTTTCTTGACCTTGTAGGTCGCATCAGCCGTAAATCGACTGATTACAGAGGGGTCGCCGGATTTAAGGTAGATGGTGGCCGAAAAGTTCTTCGAGGGGCTTATAGTCATCCCCGCATAGTCGTCTGGAACCGACTTCTCCAACTTTCCAGAAAGCGCCAACGCGTCAATCTGTTTTTGTAGGATCGGGCCAACGTCATCTTCAGAGACTTGAAGTGCCGCGGCGAAATCCTTTTTCAACTGACCGTTATTTTGAGCAAGAGCACTGGAGGCCAACGTGATCGCAAGCAGCGACAGGGAGCAATTGTAGCTCATCTTTTTAACGCTCATCAACTTGGTCCTTTCTCTAGATCATGCACTTTCTTTCAGAACGTTCTCGACAGTATGGCGTTGCTATTTGCATGGTGCCAGAAACGCATAAAACCGGTTTTGGTTCAAAAGCTTCCAAAATTCTTTCACGATGTGGCGAACTGAAATTCGGCATTCAACAAAGTGAAACGGCAACCCTTACTCACACATAGTGTCACCGACCGGACCGAGCAGAGCCAGAAGAAGCGCAAGTTTCGCTGATTAAGCTTTAAAAGCCGACACGCCGGAGCCGCCGACTAAGCAAAAACGGGGAATATGCTGAATGTAAAGAAGGTTTGGGTGATTACTTCTCAAGAGCCGGACGTTTCGTACCCCCGATGTTTCGGTCGCCAGCCATCTGATGAACGAACGGCAGGTGTCAGCGCGCCCAAAAACGAAACCGAATGTCCGGAAAGTTGGCGGGACAAGTCCTGACCCAGGAACATGAACCAAAGACGACTATCTGAGCATCGAGGAAAAAAACCAATCGGTCACTGCGGCCATCGACCACCCGTCATCGCTATTCTGCCGGTCCCATCGACACGCCTGGCGGCACCGGCGTATTGGCGGGAACGAAAAAGTCCGGCAGCAAATGCTGGGTCGGATCGACCCGATAATGGTCGAAGTCGCGAACACCTGCGTCATAAAGCAACACGTCGTCGATAAAGAAATTACCGGTGCAGGACCGCGCAGGTTTCGTGAGGATGACGTGCGCGGCATCGGCCATTATATCAACTTTGCGGCAGGCCTTGAGCCCCTCGGGGCCGGTGATCGCAAACTCCATTGCCGCCGTCGCAATCGCGGTGCGCGGCCATAGCGCATTGAACGCGACGCCTTGCGTCCGGAATTCTTCGGCCATGCCGAGAACGCACATGCTCATCCCGAACTTCGCCATTGTGTAGGCGACATGCGATCCGAACCACATCGGCTTCATGTCGAGCGGCGGCGACAGGTTCAGGACGTGGGGGTTCTCGGCCTTGAGCAGGTGCGGCAAACACGCCTGCGACACCATGTAAGTCCCGCGCGTGTTGATCGAGTGCATCAAGTCGAACCTGCGCATATCGGTCTGGAGCGTGCCTGTCAGGCTGATCGCCGACGCATTGTTGACGCAGATGTCGATCCCGCCAAACGTCGCCACGGTTTGAGCAACCGCATCATCGACTGCCGATTGGTCGCGAATATCGACTTTAAGCGGCAGCGCCTTGCCGCCCGCTGCCTCGATCTCGGCGGCGGCGGTATGGATTGTGCCCGCAAGATGCTTGTGCGGCGTATCCGATTTTGCCGCAATCGCGATGTTGGCACCATCGCGCGCAGCGCGAAGAGCAATGGCGAGGCCGATGCCACGGCTCGCACCCGTAATGAAGATCGTTTTTCCATGAAGTGTCATTGGCAGCTTTCTCTCTCGATTGACGAACTGATACCGATCCGATTGCGCGATGGTCTATTCACGCGTTGACGCACCAGTCGGTTAGGACAAGCGCCGCTGTGACCAAAAGCAGAATGCCACCGATAAACGGGCGTCGATGCGCCCACAAATTCCCTGCGCCGGATACCGCGAAAATGAATGTAGCGATCATTGACACGAGCAAATTGTTCGAGCCTGATAGCCGGGCAGCCAGAACCGCGAGCGCGAGTGCTGTCCAGGTGAGCGAGGGCAAATGCCAGATCAGCATGACTATCCGGCGTTTGACCTTGCCGTCGCGTTCATTTTCGTAAAACGACCCCAGTCGGTATTTGCGCGCGAAAGATGAATGCACGCATCCGATCAACGGCCCCAAGATGCCGACTGCTATCGCTGGCAGCGCGCTCACGGTTGCGCTGGCTCAACCGAAAGAATTTTTTGAAAGAATGCCATGAAGGCTGCCTGCGCTTCAGGAGACTTGGTCTGTGCATAAAAGGCTTCGCCTTCGGTGACCATCACAGTGCGCACCGCATCCTGATCGCCGCGCATCAGTTTCTTGGTAATGGCAAGTGCGCGCGGCGGCCGTAAGGCGAGCGTTGCCGCCGCAGTTCGTGCGCGTTCGAGTGCCATGCTGGACGGCACCACTTCGTTGATCAAACCTGCGGCGAGTGCCGCATCGGTCGAAACAGCCTCACCAAACGCCAGCATAGAATAGGCGCGACTATAGCCCATGCGCGCGGGCATCAGCAGCGATGACGCCCCCTCTGGCGTCAAACCAAGTTCGGCAAACGGTGTCGAAAACTGTGCGTCGCTCTCTGCGAACACTAGGTCGCAGTGAAGCAGCAACGTCGTGCCGACCCCCACTGCCTGACCTTGGACCGCAGCGATCAGCGGTTTGGTAAACTGCGTCAGCCCGTCCAAAAACCTCCCGACCGACGACATCCGGTGCGCGTGTCCCGATGTCGCCACCGCGATGAAATCTTTCAGATCATTGCCTGCCGTAAACGTGCGCCCCTCTGCGTGCAGGATAGCGAGAGCGACATCGGGGTCGGAATCCGCTGCCTCGAGCGCGTCGGCGAGTGCGGCATACATAGCGTCGGTGATGGCGTTGCGCTTGTCGGGGCGTGCCAACCGGATTTCGCATATCTTATCGCGGCGTTCGACCGCGATAAACTCGCTCACTGAACGGCCTTTGCAGACATTGCGTTCATCATCGCCGCCATCATCGCCCTTGCCTTTATCGAAACCGGCGTCTGGGGTTCGCTTTCGCGCGTAAATGCCGAGATATCCTGCATCCGCACTAATGTGCCCATACCGCCCCAGGTGCCATCAGGGATTTCATGCAGAAAGCACCAAACCCGAAACTGGTGATGCGGCAGGGCTTCGACACCCTCCGCTTTGAGGATCAGCGCGGTCGCGCGCTCGAACATCTCCGCACGGCGCTGGGCCGACATCGGTCCGTGCAGTCCGCGCGTGCCTTCGGGCACCGAGAAGACGCACTTATATTTGAAATCGGGGCTTGGTTTGCCGCCAGTGTTAATCGCGCCTGCGGGGAGTGTGTGAACGAACACCCATGAGAGCGAGCGCGACATCGGATTGTCGAGCGCACCTTCCATTTCGAGGAGCAGGGTCGTCAGCTCTTCGACGAGCGTTGCGCGCGCCTCGGGCGTGATGCTCCCCTCTTGGTGGTAGAGGTCGATCATCGGCATGGGCATTCCCTTTCGGCAGCGGTTCAATCAAACCCGGCGAGTCGAGTTCCTTTAAGAGACCTATCTCTGAAAGCTGGCTTTCGTCAAGGAACTTAGCTATCAATCGCATATGCAACGCACGAGCTTTTCCGATTTCGCCTGTTCGGTCGCCAAGACGCTTGATGTCGTTGGCGAATGGTGGACACCTCTCATTCTGCGAGACGTCTTTTTAGGCGTGACAAAATTTGACCTGATCCAGCAGGATTTGGGCATCCCCCGCAAAGTGCTTGCAGAGCGGTTATCGGTCCTTGTGGATAACGGTGTTTTGTCCCGCCATGCCTATCGGGATGGTCGGACACGCCACGAATATCACCTCACCGAAAAGGGCAATGATTTTATCACGGCGCTAATCGCGATGATGAACTGGGGGGATCGCTGGCTTTCCGAACCGAATGGCCCTCCTTTGCAAGTTCTTCACTCAGGATGCGGTGGCAAGGTCGAGGCGCAGCTCGTGTGTCGAAGCTGCGGGGAAAGGGTTGCGCACAATGATTTACGCACTGTATCCGGGCCCGGCGCGCGTGACACAAAGGGCACAGCTGTGGTTTCAGGGAAAGCCAGTCATTCCATGATCGACGTGGACTGAACTGCGGTTCGCGTGCCTTGCTGCTTGGCCTCGGCTTAAATGCGAGATCCGCTATTTAAGGACCCATCGACAAGGCAACGTGCTCCGAAACCAACAAAATACGACATCGCGACATGTTTGAACCAACGACCGTTTTTATGGAGCAGTGCGCCACCGCAAAACGGCTGGAATGTTGGCGGAAGGTGCCGCGGACGCGACACAACATGCTGTTGGCAGCTTCGTAAAGTGCGCGCCGCAGCGTCGGATCGCCTGCCTTTGAGATGCGGCCGCGGGTATCCCGCTCGCCAGATTGGCTGCGACGGGGCACTAGGCCAGCACACGGCCAGGACCAAAGCCGCTCTCGAGGAGACGCGGGCCGCTAGATTTGGAGCATCACGCGAGGAGCAATCGCACGTTACCTACTTTCATCGTTAGCATTTGACGGCAAACGTCCCCGCGGGCAACGAACAGGTACATGACCGGTGTCACGATCCGGCTGAGCAGCGTAGACGAAACCAACCCGCCGATGATGACCCAAGCAAGCGGCGCGTACAGTGGCACACCGGACAGGGCGAGCGGCAGCAAGCCGCCGATAGCCGTAACTGACGTCAGGAGAACGGGAAGAAAGCGTATCTCGCCAGCTTTCTCGATTGCTTCACGAAGGCCCAAACCACGGTCGCGGAGCTGCGTTGTGAAGTCGCACAGTAGGATCGAGTTTTTGATCTCGATCCCGATCAGCGCAACGAAGCCGATCACAGCGAGAAACGAAAGCGAATTACCGGTCACAAGGAGGGCGAGCAACCCGCCGACGAGCCCGAGCGGGATGACGCCAGCGACGACGAGGACCTCGCGGAACCGTCCGAATTCGGCGACGAGCACACCGAAAATGCCAAATACGGCCAGCAGGATAATGCCGCCC
>JANLSL010000645.1:0-2513 GCA_031362385.1 Alphaproteobacteria bacterium
GGACGAACTGAGCACGACTGATGTAAAGGCATCAGCACAACGCCACATCGTGCCCGCCACCCTCAACACCCCCGTCAGTGATGGCCTGCATACGCTTTCGGCATGTGGGGATGTGACGTTGTTTGACGTTAAGCGTATTGATCGCTCGAGCATTCGTATTCTGATCGATCATCAGCGCCGGTGGCGGCGACTTACGGGCTTTGGCCGCCCTCACGCTTAACCCTGGCCACGAGGCCCTTGAGGAGCGCATCAACTTTGGGTGCTTGGGCAGAGGTTCTATACTGCGCCACGTCATGGCTGGCTTGATCGGCCAGCCGCATGGCGAAATCAGGGTTGTCCAACAAGACCCTTAAATTTGCGGCCAACTCTGTGGCATCTACGGCGCACAACAGGCCGTTATTTTTGTCGATAATAATTTCGCTGGGGCCAATGGTTGATGTGGCGACCACGGGCTTGCGCGCGCGGAATGCCCCCAGAATGACCAGCCCGAACGATTCTGCGCGTGATGGCACACAGAGAATATCGATGGAATTGTGGAATGCGCCAATGTCATCAACCCACCCCAACCATTGGATATCGTGGCTGAGGCCAGCGATGGCAGCTTGATCAACCAAAGGCGCACGCAACGGGCCATCTCCGCCAATGCGCGCCCTGAAGGGTGTGCCAGAGTTTTTCAAAATGCGCAGGGCGTCAATCAGAACGTCAAGCCCTTTTTCTGGGACCATGCGCCCGAGAAAGCCTATAGTGGGCGGATCGTGCCACGGCTGCGCGCGCGCCGCAGGAAAATCGTCGGGAAGAAAATTCGGCACAAAAGCGAGCTTGCGCTCATGAATGCCATGGCTTGCAGTTTCTTGACGCAGTCGCTCGCTGACACAGATGACCAAATCTGCCGCTGCGATGTGTTTAAAGCGGTGCCGGTGCTGAATCAGAACCAGCGGTATTTTCCGACCCGCGAGTTTGAGCGCCCAGGAAAAAATGACCGCTGCCCGCTTGCCGTGAACCATCACGGCATCGGGTCGTAACGAGCGCAGCAAAAAAGCCGCCCGCGCGATGGCGATGGGATCGCCCTCGAACAGATTGAACAGGCGCACCAAACGGATATCCGCTGGCAAATCAGCGATAATGCGCGCGCGCGGCATGACGCAGCAGGTGACGTCATGCCCCAACGACTGCAGCAATTTTGTATAGCCGGAAAACGACGCCTGGATGCCGCCCAACCCACTACTCAGCATCACGTTTAAGACGCGCAAAACCCAGCCCCCATCAAAAAATCTATAAGGTCGCACAGCACCAGAAATGAGCGCCCAAGTCCAGTTTTGCCCCTTGGGCAGCAAAACCATACGCCAGCCCCTCGCCGATGCCCGACGACGCGCCCGTAATCCACACGACTTTGTCTTTAAAGCACATGATCTTTAAAGCACATGATCAGGCCTCGTTCTTTGGAAATAAAGTATGCAATGGACCCAGCTTGGCCAGTTGTGGCCACTTCAACACCACCGCGCCAACCACAGCCAGCACTGCGATGCCGCCACCCACAACCGCAGGCACGGTTCCAAACAGTGCCGCAGAAGCGCCGCTGCGAAACGCGCCCAACTCGTTAGACATGCCAATAAAGATGTAGTTGATCGACGACACCCGCCCGCGCAACGGATCAGGGGTGATGATTTGTTCGAGTGAAACGCGCACCACCACACTGATGGAATCAAACACCCCTGTAAAAAACAAGCAGATCATCGACACCCAGAAGATCGTCGACAAACCAAAGCCAATGGTGGCGATTCCGAACCCCAGAAATGCTAGTAATATGACTGCACCTGGTTTTTTCAAAGGGGGGATGCGCGTCTGGATCAAAGCCATCATCAACGAGCCCAACGCAGGGGCTGCGCGCAGCCACCCCAAGCCGGTGGGACCGACATTCAAAATATCTTTGGCAAAAACCGGCAGCAACGCCACCACACCGCCCAGCAGAACGGCAAACAGATCAAGCGTGATGGCCGCCAGAAAAAGCGGGCTGTTGCGAATGAATGTGAAGCCCGCCAGCGCTTCGGCCCAGGAGCGTTTGCCTGTCGCGGGCGGCGGATCAATGCGCGGCAATGTCGCAAGCAGAGCAATAAATATCACCTGGCACAGCGCAGCGATCCCGTATGCGAGTAATGTCGAACCCGTGAGCGCAATCAACGCCCCCCCCATGGCAGGCCCAATCGCGGCCGCTGACTGCGAACCAGACGATACCCACGCATTGGCGTGAACAAATTGCTCGGGCTTCAACAGTTGCGGCAGAATGGTCCCAACTGAAGGTGCTGAGAACGCGCGCGCAACACCAACAACGGCGATCATGACATAAATCAGCGTCGTCGATGCGTGAAGCCAGGTAGCAAACGCGAGGCCGACAGCAGCAACAAACATCAGGCCTTGCGCATACATCGCCATGTTGCGACGGACCATGCGGTCAGCCAGGTTACCGGCGGGCACCATCAGCAGCAGCACCGGCACTAATTCTACCGCGCCAACAA
>JANLSL010000680.1:0-3221 GCA_031362385.1 Alphaproteobacteria bacterium
GCCCGCTTCAACGCTATCAACCGGAACGCGCTCAAGGCCACGGAACGAAAGCAGCTTGGTGGCACGGCCCTGCTCGAGAATTTTGCCATCGCGCGCCATCGCCTTGATTGGCATGTTGACGCGGCCAATGCCTGATTGAACGCGGCCGGTGAGAATGCGACCCAAGTACGGATCGTATTCCAACGTGGTGCACAACATTGCAAATGGGGCATCAAGATTGCGCGTAGGTGCGGGCACGCGATTGACGATGGTCTCAAACAACGGGGTGAGATCGCCGGGTTTATCTTTTTCCAAATCCTTTACGGCCCAGCCATCGCGGCCGACGGCGAACAAGGTTGGAAAATCGAGCTGCTCGTCACTGGCACCAAGTACAGCGAACAGATCAAACACTTCGTTATGAACATCGTGCGGGCGCGCATCGCTACGATCAACTTTATTGACCACAACAATCGGCCTCAGGCCAAGATCAAGCGCCTTGGACAACACGAATTTAGTTTGTGGCAGCGGACCCTCAGCTGAGTCCACCAGCAACACCACGCCATCGACCATTGAGAGAATGCGTTCAACCTCGCCGCCGAAATCGGCGTGGCCTGGCGTGTCGACAATGTTGATCTTGATGCCGTTCCATTCGACCGAGGTGCACTTGGCCAGGATGGTAATGCCCCGTTCACGCTCCAGGTCATTTGAGTCCATGGCGCAATCTTGCATGCGCGAATTGGCGCGCACCGAACCCGATTGGCGTAAAAAAGCATCGACCAGGGTGGTTTTACCGTGGTCAACGTGTGCGATAATGGCGATGTTGCGCAGATTCATAGGCTTCTCTGCGGATCCTAAGTCGTTGATTTAATTTAGCAAATTGGGTGCGCGCCGCTACAGCCCAGGGCCCGATCAGCGCGCGGCGGTTCTATACCTGTGTCCCCGCCCTAAAGCAAGGCAAGGCGGGATGGCGCTTATTTTAAAGCCCCGCCTTCACCATCAGCTCGCGCAAAGATACTTCGGGCCGCGCTCCCATGTGGCTGATGACTTCAGCCGCCGCGAGCGCGCCGATTTTGGCTGAATGAACCAAGTCGCGGCCATTGGTATAGCCATACAAAAAACCCGCCGCGAACAAATCACCCGCACCTGTTGTGTCGACGACTTGATCAACAGGAGCGGCAGGCACTGTGGCGGTCGAGGCTGAATCAACCACCACCGCACCCCGCGCACCCAAGGTCATACACGCGAGTGTTTTTGACTGACGAAGCTTCTCTACCGCGGTGTTGAAGTCGTTGGTTTGATAAAGGCAGAAGACTTCTTCCTCATTGCCAAAGATCACATCAACTTGGTCAGTGATCAGGCTGATTAAATCGGCGCGGTGGCGATCAACCACAAACGGATCTGATAATGACAATGCAACTTTGCGGCCTGCTGATTTTGCTGTGGCGCACGCCTTACGAATAGCTTCTTTGGCTTGGGGCGTATCCCATTGGTAGCCTTCGATGTAGGTAACATGAGCTGAGGCAATCATGTTTTGGTCTATATCGGCCGGGCCCAATTCAGTGCATGCCCCTAAGAAAGTGTTCATGGTGCGCTGGGCATCGGGGGTGACAAGAATCATACAAACTGCGGTTGGAAGCAGGGTCGAGTTTTTTTGGCCGCTATGAAAATCAACACCAGCAACTTTAATATCGTGACTGAAAATTTCGCCAAGCTCGTCGGTACCAACTTTGCCGATGAACGCGGGCCGACCCCCGAGTGATGCAATGCCTGCCATTGAATTGGCGGCCGATCCACCTGAGATATTTACACTGCGCCCCATGTGAGAATAAAGCGCTTTGGCCTGGGTGGAATCAATCAAGGCCATAGTGCCCTTGGTCATTCCATGGCGGGTTAAAAAATCGTCTTCCGCGCGGGCAAGAATATCGACAATTGCACTTCCAATGCCGACAACATCATAACGAACAGTGTTCATAAGAAACCTTCAGTGGCACCAAACTAAAACGCGCCGGAGTAAACGCGCCGGAGTATAGGTGTCACAGTGCTGCGTCACAAATGTTTGAAAGTGTGGTTTTAAAATGCGCGCGTCGGAGTGATGAGCCCTGCCCACTGTCGAGCAGGCGTGAAATGTGGTATTTGTTTTCACTAAATTTAGCGCCTTCGTCTAAGCTGACCGCGACTTCAGGGCCCTGCAAAAAGAGGCCTAAAAACAACGGGTTAGACGACATTGAGAGTGGGACCTATGGCCGATCAGCCCGAGTCGAAAACAAACCACCCCCCCGACAAATCAATGGTGGGGCACCTGCCGCATTTTGCCATGCGCGCTCATGCGCCGCACCCACCGGCTAAACCATTTTTTAAAGCGGCCGCCTCAGCCGAAAAATCTTTGAGCGAGAAAACAGCCCTGCAGCGCCAAAGTGGCGACCGGAGCTTTATTGAACGCATGGGTGTCATGGCGCCCACGGCCAATTTCACGCCGCCGCCGCACCGCCGTGCTACTGAAATTCCAAATTTAAATGCCGCCAGGGCACTTGACGCTGCCCACGACAGCAAGAAATTCAATATCGGTAAACACATTAAAGTGACCGGCGAAATTTCCGGGTGCGAGCGCCTTGTTGTGGAAGGCGAAGTCGACGCCATCATGACTGGCGTCAACACGCTTGAGGTGACCACAATTGGTAGAGCGCGTGGGACAGCCGAAGTTGAGAGCGCGGTAATTTGTGGTTCGTTCGATGGAACCCTGATCGTGCGCGGGCATTTAGATATTCCCGCAGGCGGTGCGGTGCGTGGGACTATTTCTTATAAAAGCGTCACGGTCGCCAACGGCGCAAAATTGTCCGGGAACATTACCGTGTTCGAGATTTGATTTTCTTCTTCATTTTCGCCTCTTTTGAATCAGGCGCTGGAGTTTTGGGTTTGAACGCACAAAGTTCAGTCACCACACAGCGCCAGCAGTCCGGTGACCTAGCTTTGCAAATATAGCGGCCGTGTAAAATCAACCAGTGATGCGCGTGGCGTTTGAATTCCGCTGGCGTGGCCTTCTCAAGTTTTTCTTCCACGTGCAGCGGTGTTTTTCCAGGGGCGAGTCCTGTGCGATTACCAACACGAAAAATATGCGTGTCTACGGCTATGGTGTGTACGCCATACTCGACATTGAGCACGACGTTAGCGTTTTTGCGCCACACACCCGGAAGCTTTTAATGTTCATCGAGCGTGCGCGGCACTTGGCTGGTGTGCTGTTCGAC
>JANLSL010000702.1:0-31453 GCA_031362385.1 Alphaproteobacteria bacterium
TACCGCTGCGATTAGCAACAGCACGAATGCCATCTGATTTGGGAATAATCACCACACCCTGGGCGGTGACAGGCAGATCAACGTCCGGGAACGAGCGTGCCGGGAAAACCCCGTATCCCAACGGAATAACCGGAATCACGATAAAGTAATCGCCGACTTCTGGGTCATCAAACGCAACGGTGCGGCCAGCTTCAGTCACCGAGACAAACAAATTCGGTTCAGGGCGATCAAGTTGTGGGGTCACATCAATCGCGCGCGTCGGCCGCATAGGGAGCGAACGGAAATCCATGATCCAATCAAGCCCGTCGCGGCGCAAGGTTGGATTGATATCGGGCTGCGTCACAATACGCAAAATCGTATTCGTTCGGTACGGCAACTGTTCTACGAGCGTAATGTAAGGCGCACCTGCTTTAGCGAGTGCTGCAACATCAACTTGCTTGTAGCGATCAAAGACGACCCACAGATATTCAGCTCGACGAAATGCAGCCGCAGCCGCAGGTTCATCAAAGGGCACCTTCAAACTGATTTCAGCGGGACGTCCTGAGAGTGGATCAGCACTGCGGTCAACATTGGCCAGGGCGCGCGCTACTTTTGCATCGGCCTCAGATTGTTCGACTGCCACGCCACTGAGGGCACGCACTCCGGCAACCGTTGCCTGATTTGGAGCCTGCTTTGTCGGAGCATTAGGCTGGGCCACAGCAGGTTGGGTTGGGAACAATGAGGATGCGGGGGGCTGGGATGCTGTCTCTTTTGCCTTGGCATTCAGAGCATCAGCCATTGGGGCTTCAGGGCTTTTTGCCGCGACCGTCGGTTTTGGCTCAACTTTAGTGACAATGTCGATGACTACAGTTTTGCCATTCGCAAAATTACGCAGCTCAGAGCCCGCCGGAGTTGGGATCGAAACAATGGTCTTGCCGTTTTCAACCGTCACGGAAACATCGCGGTTCGCTGCAGGCATGCGGCTGCGCAATGAGGCAACATCGATCGGAGCGGCAGCGTCAAACACGACTTCAGTGCGTTCCCCGTTGCGATTAATCTTCACGCCGGTCGCGGTTGGCCACTCGAATGCCATGCGGAAATAATCGGGGTGCGTGCCGGTGCGTACCGCGATGGGGGCAGTCGTCGTCGGCGCAGGCCGGGTCGAGACTAGGGCAGGCGCGGGCTGAGGGGCGGCGGGTGGTACCGCGCGCGCCGGTGCTGCGGGGGCTGCTGCAACCTGCGGTGCTGGGAGGCCGGTGAGATCGATCACGACGGCATTGCCGACGGTCAGCGTGCGCATATTCACATTTGCGCGTAATGGAAAAGTAGCGGTGCGGCCGTCAGGGCTTAACAACCCGCCGGCAACATATTGGCCGAGAGATTGTTGAATTGTTGCAATGTCACCGGTAATCGGCCGTTCAAATTGAACGACCAGTTGGCCACCAACAACCGCGGCCGAATACCGAATTGGCTCGTTCCAGTCAAAGACGATGCGGCCATAATCTTCGCGCTGTGCTGCGCGAATGCCATCAGCACGAACTGAAGGCGCCACCACTGTTGAAAAAAGCGTAGCCGCCGTCAAAAGAATTGAGAACGAGGTGAGCTGGCGCAACCTGATCATGGTGCGACCTCGGCTTCTGTAGGCCGGTTGGCCATAATCATGATCTCGAGCGTACTTTGATCAGCACTTCCGGCACGCGCGAGCGTGGCAATCGGGCGGTCGTAACCAGCCTGCGATAGTGCGCGGGCGGCAAGCCCAGCGCGCCCAATCGCAGCGGCCCAACTTTCGGCGGTCTGGTCGGCTAATCCAATCACGGCAAGCCTGTTTTCAAGGTTAGCGAGCACCCCGCCAAGGTCATACAGCTCGGGTTTTATCACCCCTGCTGCGCCTGACGCTTGGTCAAGAATATCACCCGGTAAGGATATCATAAGGTACTGATCGGTGGAGCTAAATTGAACAGCCTGTAACGCAGTTGACTGGCTAAAAGCTGATTTCAGGGCAGTCTCAAGATACTTCAAATTGTCGGCCTGCCGGTCGGCCTGCGATACGAATGAGCGCGCACGACCTAAAACGGGGTCATCATCCGAGACCAAACTAAAGGCCTGCGCATAAGACTGCGCCATGGGCGCATAGCGGACGGGATCGGGCTGTGACATCGAATACAGCAATATAAAGAACGTCAGCAAAAGTAAGATCAAGTCGACAAACGTGATTAACCACGCCCGACCAGCAGGATATACAGGCGTTCGCATTAACAAGATCGTGCTCATGATCGCACCCTGCCAATCAAGGCGCCAAGCGATCCATCATCTTCGGCTAATGCAGCGAATGTAAGCGTCACAATCCGCTCTGTGGAGGCGACAACCCCCAAAGAAAATACATTCCGTGTGAGGCCGCGGTGTAATAAGTCTTCAGCCAAAGCGCCCGCTTGCATGGCCGCATTTTTATCAGTGCCATCAGAGCCAGGAATGGTGACGAGCATTTCATAGCGCAAGTTATCGGGCGGCGCATTGATGACCGCAATCACGCGGTCTAAAACTGGTAATGAGGCGCGTAGGGCTTTGGTTTCAGGATCAAAGAACACCGCCAGCGGCGCCTTGACCCAAAGCAAATCACCATCAGTCCGCACAACAACATCGCGCCCATCAAGGACTGGACTAAAAGCATCTGAGATTGACGAGCGCAGCGCCACTTGTGCGGCGGCTTTATTGACGGCAAGCCCAGTCGCACTGGGAACCGCTGATGGATTAAACGCGGTTTGGACGCTCACCAAAACCGCTTGCGACCGAGATTGATCGGGCTTGGTGCTTGCATTCAGCACAACAAAAAATGCCAGCAGTTGAAGCCCAATCGAGAGCGTCAAGACCAGTGACGAATTTTGGTTCCCCGCAGGTTGATGTCCTTGCGTGTTGATCATGGCAACACCTTTGCCACGTTCACAGCGGTGGCAAGCGCGCACGCGCCTCGGCAGCGCGCAATCGCACGCCGCTGCGTATCGAACCAATGGCGGTCGGGCTCGATCATAGGGCCAGGCACATTTCCCACTCCGGCGGTGTTGCCGCCGATACAATTTCGACTCAAGCTAGATAACAAAAGTGAACGGGCCGTTAAGGCCTTGAAACATAACGAGTCTGCCCCCGGAGGGGCCTGCGGCATTCGCCCTGCCGCTAACCCTGTTTCATGCCAGGAATTGCCCGGCGCGTTGAAAGCTCTTCGGTCAATTGGCGGGCTTTCTCAGCCCTCATCATCGACAGAATAGGAGCAACTTTATTTTCCTTCATGTTGGTGGCCACGGCCACCAGGATGGTCATATCGAGGTCGTCAAAAATACGCGCCGCATCTTTGGGTTTCATGGCTGTATAGATTTTTACCAGTTGTTCGATCTCAGCCTTTTTCTTCACGTCGTATTGTTGCACTAAGCCTTGCAGTTGCTTTTCAATTTCCTGCATTTGGCTGATTTTTTGATCAAGGCGCTGTTCAGCGGCTTTGACCAAGCTTTCTTTCTGCTGCAGCTCGCGCTCACGACGATCAATGACCTGGCGGCGTTCTGACAGGCGTTGCAACGTATCGATTTCTGATTTGGAGAGCTCGGAGGGCTTCACCGCCATTGGCGACATCGCTGCGTCTGCCCCTTCGGCTGGCTCAGCACCATCGGCCATCGGTGCTTCTGCAGGTTTTTCGGCACCTGCTTCTGGCTTAGCCATGGCGTCTTTGGCCATTCCATCTTTGGCCATTCCATCTTTGGCCATTGCGTCTTTGGCAGGAGCTGCTGGCTGTGCCTGCGCCAAAGCCTTTGATTGCTCAACCGCGACGGATGTGCTTGCCCGGCTTGTGGCAATATCGCTTACGACAACTTGGATGCGCAAACCCAGCAGAAAAACTGCGGCAACAATGACCACCGGCAAAAACCGAAAGGTCGGGCCACGACCCGTTGCTTTGGCTTGCGGGCGATCAAGTCTGGGGCGCGGTTTGCGTAGAGCAATGGTCATCGAAACAAATATCTTTTCTAATCAGGCGACAGCTTGCGAATAAAATTTAGCGTGTTGATTGTAACGCCTTGAGCAGTTCACGCTCGGCCTCTGAGCGATCGGCGTTTAAACCAAGTTCATCTGCGATCGATTTGCGTTGTGCGCGGAGCGGTGCCGCCGCAGCCGGTGCGGCCTGAGCCGCCACTGGACGCGTTTCATTCCGTGCTTCAGATGCGCGCGCTTCAGCACGGGCCGCATTAAGGGCATTGCGTAAGTCGGCTGCGGTATCTTCAAACGGAGCAGCGCCCATGCCAGCTGATTTGGCAGCCATAACGGGCGCGGTCGAACGCGGTGTGATCGCAGGCTCGGCGGGCGCACCAGTGGGGCGCAAATTACCAGCGAACATGGGGGCGACAGGTGCCGATGTTGCAGCAACCGGAGGCTGGCCGGTCGAGGCACCGAACGAGGCTTCACTGCGGGCAACACGAACACCCGATTCAAGTTTACCCGCCATCTCTTCGGCACGCTCAATCATGAAAGCCAAATCATCGCGCAATGACTGGGCCTTCTCGACCCGGTCCTTCAGCGCCATGCTGGCCTCGTTGGTGGCCTTCTTCAGCTTCGGGATACCGGCTTCAGCGCGCAAAGTGGCATCATTAAAATTGGCAACGACTTTCGCAAGTTCGTCACGCGAGTTGCGCAACGCCGACAGGCGGCGATTGAGAATCACAGCATAAGCGATGGTCGGAACCAGCAGCGCAATAATGACGAGATTGATAACTGTCTCGAACGTCATATCTTTCTCCCGTCTTCGGCATCAACCAAACTATGCACTAATCTTAGCCCGAGGGCTGCGTGTATCCAACCTGCGTATCTGTTACAGAATGGCCCACCGCCCCATAACATTCGGTTAAGAATTTCAAGGCGCCCCATATCAAAGCAGCGAAATTAGGGCCCTGACTTCTCGGTCCGGCGGCGATGGTCGACGCGGATTGCGATTTGGTTTCCACGCCGGCCCATTTTACCAATGAACATGGGCTGATCACCGCATCGTAATTCAACTTGGGAATCAGGCTTAGCATTGAGGAGGAACTTCGAGCCAACCTCAAAACTGAGCACGCGGCTCAGCGGCATGATTTGGCTATCAAGCACAGCCTCAAGATCAACTTCGGTGAACCACATTTCTTCGGCGAGGTGCGTTTCCCAAATTGAGTCGCGGCCGAATTTTTCACCCATGAACATCTGCAACAGCAACTCGCGCACTGGCTCGAGGGTCGCAAACGGAATCAAAATTTCTAAGCGTCCGCCACGATCTTCCATATCGATGCGCAGCCGCGCCACAATACAAGCATTCGAGGGTTGCGAAATCGTTGCAAAACGTGGGTTTGTCTCAAGGCGATCAAAGCGGAAGGTCACGGGCGAGAGCGGGTCGAAGGCCGCTGACAGGTCAGCCAACACCACATGAATCATCCGTTCGACCAGAGTACGCTCAATGGTCGTATAAGGGCGACCTTCGACGCGCATTGCCGCCGTACCACGGCGTCCACCCAACAAAACGTCGACGATTGAATAAATCATCGAGGAATCAACAGTCATCAAACCGTAGTTATCCCACTCCTCGGCCTTGAACACAGTCAGCATGGCGGGCAAGGGGATTGAGTTCAGGTAGTCGCCGAAACGTTGCGACAGAATGTCGTCTAACGACACTTCGACGTTATCGGACGTAAAATTGCGCAAACTTGTCGTCATCATACGCACCAGACGGTCGAAGACGACTTCGAGCATTGGCAAGCGTTCGTAGGAAACGAGCGCTGAATTCAAAATGGCCTGAATGCCCGAGCGCTGTTCGCCTTCCTCGCCGGCTTCATCAAAACCGAGCAAGCTATCAATTTCATCTTGGTTCAGAACACGCGTTGAATCACGCGTTGGGCCCCCGCCACCCTCGTCTCCTGCGGGCTCACCGCCGCCAAGCATCGCCTCCCACTCGGCAGCCATGGCATCGGCTTCAACAGCAGGCGCTGCCGCAGGCGTGTCGCCGCCAGCGTCTGCTAACGCAGCCGCTAAGTCATCATCGCCGACTTCACTCGGAGGGGCCATAGATTCGCCCTTTATCTCTTAAAATCTGTTTTAATCTGTTGGGCAGTCATCGATGTCCTACTGCACCAGCATTTCTTTGAATAAAACGTCTTTGACTTGCGCAGGCGTCACTGCCGCATTGACACGGCTCAGAAGCTCTTCGCGCAACCGGTACATACCTGCCGCACCCTGCAAGTCTTCAAGCCTGAGCTCGCGCAAATACACTTGAAAGTTATCGACAATGCGCGGCGCGACCAGTTCAACCCGGTTGATATCGATTTCATTCATCAGCTCGAGACTAACGCGGATTTTAAGGAAGTTACGTTTGCGACCTGGCGTATTAAGATTCACCAGCATCTCGGGCATGTCATAAAATACCGCACCTGTAGCAGCACTACTGGCCGACTTTTCAGCGGCCGCCATTTCGCCCTCAGTCTTGGCTGCTTCGCCGCCTTCTACGACTGCTTCCTCTTTTTTCTCGCCGGTGATCATCGCGATCAATGGATCAGCAAGGCCTGAGAAGTAAGCCGCTGCCGCACCGCCGACCACCAAGAACAAAGGAATAGCGATCATCAACAAGAGTTTTTTCTTGTCGTCACCGCCACTCTCAAATTCCGGTTCGGCTTCGCCGTCGAAATCTTCATCCGGTTCTTGTGCCATGACCGCTTCCTGATCAGGGTCAGATCAGACCCCGCCCGATACATTATATTTATACCGATCCAGCCGACCCGATGCGTAGGTCTCCCCCGCACCAAATATCGTCGGCTCTACGGCAGTTCCCACAAAACTACGTGGACAGTGTTAATAATATATTGAATAGGCCCAATCTTTGCCCACACAAGCCAAAGCTTTGGTTTTGGCTCTCTTTTCAAGGGCGATAGCGCTGGCCAAAACGGGCAAGGTTTGCCGGGCAAGCCTCTCTTTACAGTCCCCCAAGAAGGTCAAGGCCCTGGGGTTTATCTAGATTAACATATTGATATATATAGTAAATATGTGTTGGCACGCTTCGTGCATATACATGGACAATCACGCGCATAAACAACCCGCGCGGAGTAAAGGCCATGGATAACACAACATACATCTCGCTATCGCGACAGATGGCGCTACAAAATCAACTAGAGGTTGTAGCCAACAACCTCGCTAACGTGAACACGACGGGCTTTAAGGGCACCGATACGTTGTTCTCGCAATACGTCTTTAAGCTCGATCAAAACGAGCGCGCCTTCAAAGATAAGGTGGCGTTTGTTCATGACTTCGGGCTGGTACGTAACGTGAGCCAAGGCGCGCTCAATTACACCGGCAACGCGTTGGATACATCTATTCAGGGCGAAGGATACTTCGTCGTTCGCGGACGTGGCGGCGCAGAAAACTATACGCGCGCTGGGGCCTTCACCAAAAATGCCGACGGCTTTTTGACGACGATGGATGGTCGCCTGGTGCTTGGCACAAACAGTGCCCCGATTAATATCCCGCGTGATGCAAACGATCTTGTGGTTCAAGGCGACGGCACGATTTCTGAGCGCAATGGCCGCACATTTGGCCAGATGCGTGTTGTGCGGTTTGACAAAGATCGTGAGCTCAAACAGGTCGACGGCACAGCATTTCGTGCTGAAGGCCAGCAACCCATTGATATGGCGCGACCAAAAATTGCCCAAGGCGTTCTAGAAGCATCCAACGTTACTCCAGTCACTGAAATTACCCGCTTGATCGCGCTGAATCGTGCCTACCAAGAAACCGCGAAGATGGTCAGCCAAGAAGACGATCGCAAGAAGAAAGCGAACGAAGTTTTTGTCCGCCAGGTCTCGGCTTAAAGCCGTACCGCAGACGACACATGATGCAACTGAGATAGAGCTGAGGAAAAAGGAATAAAGCCATGAGTATCCGCGCTCTGCATATTGCTGGAACTGGTATGTTGGCCCAACAGACCAACGTCGAAGTCATTTCCAACAACATCGCCAACATGAACACGACGGCCTATACGCGCCGCCGTACCGAGTTCAACGACTTGTTGTACCAAGATCTTCGTCGCGTCGGATCAACGTCATCCGATGCTGGGACAATTGTCCCATCAGGGGTGCAACTCGGCCTCGGTGTTAGAACTGCCGCCGTCTATCGCATTACCGAACAAGGTAGTTTGATCTCGACAGACAATACTTTGGATGTCGCGCTGCAGGGCAAGGGCTATTTCCAGATAGAGTTGCCTTCAGGCGAGACCGCATATACGCGCGATGGGTCATTCCAGTTGGCCGCCACAGGTGAGATCGTCACGCATGACGGCTTCCGCGTGACAGGATTACAAGCCATCCCGGTTGATTCCACCAGCATTTCGATCAATGCGCAGGGCGAAATGTTCTACAAGCAAGACGGCGTTATTGCGCCGCAAACAGCCGGACAGTTCCAAATTGCGACTTTCGCAAACGATGCGGGCCTGGATGCTGCTGGCGATAACTTATTTCTCGAAACGCCCGCCTCAGGTAATGCAACGATCGGCGTACCTGGCACACCTGGTTACGGTACGATTTTGCAAGGCTTCTTAGAAACAGCCAACGTCAACGTTGTTTCTGAAATCACTGAACTGATCAGCGCACAGCGTGCCTACGAAATGAACTCAAAGGTCGTTCAGACTGCGGACCAGATGTACTCCACAGTCACACAAATGCTCGCCTAATTTTTGAGTCAAGGATAAGCACATGATCTCGCAGTTTATAAGAAACAATCGCCGACTCGTATGCGCTGCTGCCTTCGTGGCAGCAGGGCTAACGTGTGCGCCTGTTTCGTATGCTGCAAATCTGGGCGAGGCCTTGCCGATTCGCCTGAATTCTTCAGTGACAGTCACCGAAGAGGTTGTGCGTTTACGCGACCTCTTCGGCGGCGACCTGATGCGCGGCGATAAAGTTGTGGCACCAGCCCCAGCTGCTGGACAACGCGTGACACTGAGTGCGGAATGGCTTGCAAATCTTGCACACACCAACGGCATCGACTGGCAGCCAGCCGGGGCTTACGACCGCGCAATGGTATATCGCCCGGGTCAGACCGTAACTGCTGGCGAGATTACTGCAGCAATTCGTGCTGAACTTACAACGCATGGAATGCCACGAAATTTTGGCTTGAAACCGTTTACTGCCATTACTTCGGCCACTATCGGCCTGAATGCCAGTAAGACCGTAAAGGTGCGTGAAGCGCTCTACGATAGCGCCACCAGCAGTTTTTCTGCAGTGGTTGAAATTGCCGCTGGCGACCCAACCGCTAGCTTTATGCCAGTGCGTGGCATGACGCTGCCCGTTGTGAGCGTACCAACCCTAAAGCAGGGCATCGCACGCAATACTGCCCTCAGCGCTGATATGGTCGAGATGATCGACCTACCCGAAAGCGAAATTGCCTCGGACACAGTTCTGAGCGTCAATGGCCTCATCGGAATGACGCCGCGCAGCTACCTGAAGTCTGGGCAAAGCATCCGTTCCAGCGAAATCTATCGCTTGAATTTAACTGAAGTCCCGGTGCTACGTGCTGAAATGCGCAGGGGCGGAGAAATCAGCGCTGCAGATATTGTCTGGGTCGCTGTTAATGCTGACGATTTGCCAAACGATGCAGTGACAACCGAAGATCAGCTCATCGGCAAAGCCGCACGACGTTTCCTCTCGGCCAAGACGGCCATTCGTCGCGGGGATGTACAAAATCTTGTCGTAGTCGAAGTTCCGGTTGCAGCGCGTGATCTTCGCCGCGGCATGACCCTTTCCGCAGGCGACCTTAATTGGGTGCGGGTACCAGAAAACGAAATCGTTGGCGAGATTGTACGCTCTGAAAAGGAGCTCGTCGGGCGGATTGCGAATACTGGTGTGCGCGCTGGCCAAACTTTCCGGACGCTGAGTGTGATCCGGCCAGTCGCAATCCCCAAGGGCAAACTCATTACTGTGATTTATAACTCGCACAAGATGAGCTTAACGGCGCGCGGTAAAGTTCTTGAAGACGGCGCTATTGGCCAGGTGATTCGTGTCAACAACACAAAAAGTAATCACGTTGTTTTTGCTGAAGTCATAGATGAAGCGACAGTGCGCGTTACCGAACAACAAACCGCCATGAACTAAAACTGTCCCGCGATAACTTGATCGACGAATAGAAAAAAGAGAGCCAAGGCCATGACATATCAAATTTCACGTTGCACCATGACTGCACTGCTGCTTGCAGCTACGGCGCTGAGTGGATGCTCAACGGCTGAGAAATTATCCCGCGTCGGGCAACCGCCTTCTCTTTCGGCTGTCACCAACCCGACTCAAGATCGCGATTACCGTCCGGTCACAATGCCGATGCCAACACCCTTGGCAATCGAACCCGCATCAAATTCGCTGTGGCGCCCCGGCGCACGTGCCTTCTTCAAAGATCAGCGCGCCAAAGAAATTGGCGACGTCTTGACTGTCGTGGTCAATATTCAAAACGAAACCGCGCAGCTCAGCAACGAAACGCGCCGCACACGTGACAACGCAAAAGAAACTGTGTCGATTACCAATTTCTTGAACAAAGATATTGTACCCGGCGTCAATGCTACGCCCGCGGTCGACTTCACCAGCGGTAGCGACTATCGCGGCACTGGCACCATTAAGCGTGGTGAAACCATCAACATCCGGCTCGCGGGCGTCGTGCTTCAAGTGTTGCCCAATGGTAACCTCGCGATCTCGGGCCGCCAGGAAGTGCGCGTGAATAGCGAACTGCGTGAGTTGCAAGTCGCCGGTGTCATTCGCCCAGAAGACATTCGCTCGGACAACACCATCTCCTGGGACAAGATTGCCGAAGCTCGCATTTCATACGGTGGCCGCGGCTCGCTCAGCGATGTGCAACAGCCGAGATACGGTCAACAGATTTTCGACGTGATTTTCCCGTTCTAGTGAATTCGCCTTTTTGCGGGGCAGGACGCTACCGCGCAAAAAGGTATTTCACGCCCTTCTGTTTGGAAGGGCCGGGACGAGTGGGTGGCGACGGCCTCCCTTTCTTCCTAGCCTCACTCTTTCCTTGGGATGGCCTCGAGGTACAGAAGCAAACTCGCCGGCGGTGTTTTTTCACCGCCGGCTTTTTTTGTTTGCACCAGCAATTCACTCAAGCATGGTCAGCATGACCTCAGTGATAAATTTAACACTTCTTTAATTAATTGGGCTGCCCGAAGTGCTTACGAGTTGAATCTCATCACTAAAACGGGCCCCGCGAAAGATATTCGAAACACCCAAAGTGGCTGCGAAAATAAAGGATTCGAACAACCTTTTATTAACCTCGGGCTGGCATAACGGTTAGCGATAGAAGAGTTTCTATCTCTTTTAGCCTAGTTATGATGCCAACATTCAGGGGACTAAACGGATGAACATGATGACAAACACAAAGCCCGTTGCGCTTTCTCTCGCCGAGGAAGATGCTTTGGCGCTCACCCAGTCGGCGCTCGAAATTTCGCGCTCGAATGAATCAAAAAACGAGAAGCGCCTTGCCGCCGCTCTCGACCGTAACCTGCAATTGTGGGTCGGTATCCGCACGATGGTGTCGGATGCTTCAAATCCTTTGCCCATGGCGATCAAAGACAATTTAATTCGCCTGGCCAGCTTCGTCGCTCAAAAGACTTTTGAGATGCAGAGCGGCTCGAATATCAAAACAATTGATGCCCTGGTGAACACCAATCTGCAGATCGCAGAGGGTTTGCTGGAAAAGCGCGGGGCCTAAGGCCCCCCACCATCTGAGTCTGGCATCTTAGCCTTGCGAAAAAGGCGCTTCCTTCTGGGAAGCGCCTTTAGCATGTCTGCAATTTCGATACGTAAAGCCTTAGTCAGAACGGTGTGTGCGCTCCATGCGTTCGTGGCGTTCCTGGGCTTCGACACTTAAAGTGGCGATGGGCCGGGCCTCAAGGCGTTTCAATCCAATCGGCTCGCCAGTTTCTTCGCAGAAGCCATAGCTGCCATCTTCAATCCGGTGCAACGCTGCATCAATTTTCGAGATCAACTTGCGCGCGCGGTCGCGGGTGCGCAGTTCAAATGCACGCTCCATCTCTGCCGATGCCCGGTCAGCAATATCGGGCTCTTGGAGATTGCCCTCCTGCAAGCTTTCGAGGGTCTCCTCAGACTCTTTGAGCAGTTCCACACGCCACGCCAACAGCTTGAAACGGAAGTACTCAAGCTGACGCGTATTCATAAAGGGCTCTTTTTCGAGCGGCCGGTAATCAGGCGGCAGCGTCATGCCTGACGACTTAAGCACCAACCGGGGCCTGGAGGCGCTAGGAGTCGACTTAGCAGGGGCGCGCGAGGCCACAACGGGTTTGCTCGGCTTGGATGCGGCCTTCGGCTTAGTGGTTGATTTTGCAGACTTTTTGCGCGGTTTGGGCGCAGCCGCAACCTTGGCCTTTTTCTTGGGCGCCTGAGCTTTCTTTTTTTTCATGCAATATCAATGGGTTAGAAGTTTACGTCAGGACCCCTCTGAAGGGGCGAATCCGCGCTGGCTTATGCCAAACGGCGACTGAGTTTGGCTAGCTCTACTTCTGCTCTGAGTTCGATTTCATCAAGCAAGCGCGAAACGACCGGATCGGCTCCTTTATCACGCTTTTCCCTGACAACCCGGGCTAAATCTGCCAAGCGGTCCTTAGGAATAGCCCCCAGCAGCAATCCACGCCGCACCTCTTCCAGGCGGTCAAGGATATCTGCGCCGCGCTGGGCACGCCTTTTGCGCTCGTCTGGGCCAGGCTGCCCGAGGCCGGGATCGACCGACTGGGCGGCAAAAACGCCATCTACGCCAGCAATTCCTGAAGATTGGTCGGCAGGACCGACAGACTCGGCGGTCTCGTCACCACCGGAAACCCGGCCCAGCTCTGCGGCAAAGCCAGTGCCAGAGGAGCGCTCGGTCTTCTTGGTTTTCTTAGCCTGAACTGAACTGGGCCCCTTCGGGCCTTCGACCTTCATTCTATCAACCATTCCCGCCTGAGCAAAAACACAACATCTGCGGCCCTTTAAGCCACTGCTAGATCATAAACTTAACGGCTCAACGATCTATGAACTAACCCTGTTTCCAAAGACAGTCACTCGGCAAGATTTGCCGGGAGAGTGGGCCCAGAGTGTCTATCAGCGGCTGATCGGTCACCATTCTCAGCTTTAAAATTCATATATATCAATATCTTAGATGGAATCTCCAGGTGGCACGGAATTCGCATTAATAACTCCGGAAGAGTACGCCCTGGCAGGCTTAAGTGCGCCAGGAGCGCACCAAGAACGTTAAATCGAAGAGGCCGTCATGCGTATCACGTTTGCCAACGATCAAGCCGCCCACCAAACACTGAGCCTGTCAGGCGTGATCGACCGCTTTTGGTTCGTCGGCATGCATATGGTGATGATGACTTTGCTGTTGGCGTTCTCGAGCCAGGCGCATGCGACCTCACGCATTAAGGATCTGGCTGGCTTTGAAGGCGTTCGCGAGAACATTCTGGTCGGCTACGGCTTGGTTGTTGGCCTCAAAGGTACCGGCGACGATCTGAAGTCGATCTCAGCGACGAAAGAAAGCTTGACCGGCATGTTGGAACGCTTGGGCGTCAACACTCGCGACGGCAAGATGCAACCCAAGAACGTCGCCGCCGTGCTGGTTACGGCAACGATCCCCCCCTTCTCGCGCCATGGCTCGCGCATGGATGTGCAAGTCAGCTCAATCGGTGACGCCGACAGCTTACAAGGTGGCACGTTGGCAGTGACACCAATGATGGGTGCCGATGGTGAAGTTTACGCCGTCGCCCAAGGGTCAGTTCAGGTCGGTGGTTTTAGTGTGCAGGGTGCTGCCGCTAGCATTCAACGTGGCGTGCCCACCAGCGGCCGCATTCCCAGCGGTGCCATTGTTGAACGCGAAATTGATTTCTCGTTAGCTGAAATGCGCCAAGCCAAATTATCACTGCGCAATCCAGACTTAACCACGGCGCGCCGGATCGCGCAGGCCATCAACGCATTTATGGGTACGACAACCTCGGCAACCATCGACCCCGGTACCGTGATGGTGTCAATTCCTGATGGTTACGAGGGCTCGATGGTTGACGTCATGACCGACGTTGAACAACTCAAGATCGAACCCGATCAAACCGCGCGGGTCGTGATTGATGAAAACACCGGCGTGATTGTCATTGGCCAGGATGTTCGAATCTCAACCGTCGCCGTGGCACAAGGCAACCTGACGATCAAAGTCAGCGAGACGCCTCAGGTATCACAGCCTTCGCCGTTCTCTGAAACGGGACAAACCACAGTGGTGCCGCGCACCGAGATTACGGTCGAAGAAGATAAAGACCGCAGGTTGGGTTTAGTGAGTGACGGTGTCAGCCTGCAAGAGCTGGTGAACGGCCTTAACTCGCTGGGCGTCGGTCCACGCGACATGATTTCCATCCTTCAAGCGATCAAGGCCGCAGGCGCATTGCAGGCCGAGATCGAGGTGATGTGAGCACGATCATGATGGACATAACCTCAATTATCGGCAGCGGACAAACCGCCTTCAGCACAGGCCTCAACAGCCGTGCAGATGAAATCGCGCGCAAAGCGAAAGATACCACCGCGGCGAATGGATTGGACTTGAAAGCCGCGCGCACAACTGCGGAAAGCTTCGAGTCTTTGTTTATTGGTCAAATGCTCGAGTACATGACCGAAGGTGTCGAAGTCGACTCTGAGTTTGGTGGCGGCCATGCCGAAGAAATGTGGAAATCAATGATGAACCAGGAATACGGCAAACACATTGTGAAGTCAGGCGGGCTTGGCATTGCTAACCAGGTGATGGCCTCGATGATCAAGGCTCAAGAAGAACGCACCACCGCTGAGCAAAAGATCAACGCACTTGACGCGAACGCCGGAAGCTCTGGCGACGACAGCACCGCGGCAAGCATTGCCACTGCTGCACAGTTACGTCGTTAGGACCTGAGGTACGCCATGAATATGATGAACAGAGGCCCACAGCACCAAGCCCGGCAACAGTCGCAACCGACTGTAACGCCGCCGCGCGCAGCGTTACGTGCAGCACCAGGTCAGAATGGTTCGCAAGGTGCCCAGCGTCCAGTTTCCGCTTCAGCCAATACGCATCGTGGCGATGACATGATCATTGTGATTCGCCAATTATCAGAACTGTTGACCAAAGAAAATGTGGCCCTGAAGCGCCATAAAAATGAAGAAATTAAAGCCCTGGGCGAGCGCAAAGAGCAGCTCGCGCGGCTTTATCAACAGCATATGAACGCCATTCATCAAGATCCCACATCCGTCAAAGAGTGGGACCCAGCAAAGCGTGCTGCGCTGGCCCAAGCTTCTATTCGACTGTCAGAGTTGATGCGCGATAACGCAAGCCTGCTGAAAGCCAACATCACTACCATCAATAAATTTTTGAAGACCGTGGTTGAGGCCGTGAAAGAAAAGCACGAAAAACAGTCAGCATCGTATTCCAAGCGCGGCGCGCTTAACGGGTATGCTTCCGTGAAGCGTAACCTGGCCGTCAGCTTTAACCAGACAATGTAAATGTACGTTCAGGAGCGGTCGTCATGACCCTAGGTTTGGCACTCAATACGGCGGTTTCCGGCCTTAGCACTGCTCAGGCAGGGCTGAATGTTATTTCGAGTAACATCGCTAACGTAAATACTGAAGGCTATACGCGCAAGATTTTCGAGCCGAGCTCGCGCATTCTTGGTGGTACCGGCGCTGGTGTCGAACTGGGCGACGTTCGTAGTAACGTCGACCAGAATCTCTTGCGTGATATCCGCGAGGAACGCTCGACGTTTGGTCGACTTGATGCCAAGAACCGTTTCCTGAAGCAGATCCAAGATATGTTTGGATCAACTTCGTCGAATAATTCGATTAGTCACCGCCTCAATGACTTCCAAAGAGAGTGGGAAACTTTAGCGACAGAACCTGACAAGTCGACAGCACAAACAACGGCCGTTCAGGCCGGCGTGACAGTTGCCGATCAACTGTCGCGCATGAGCAAGACGATTCAGGGCTTACGGTTGGACGCTGATCGCGAGATTGAGCGATCTGTGCGTGAAATTGCCCAGCAACTCAGCACGATTTCGAAATTGAACGATCAAATTGCGCTTGGATCCTCGACCGCGCGCCAAACCGAGGATTTTGAAGATAAGCGCGATCTTGCACTCAGCAAACTCGCAGACCTCGTTGATATTCAGTATTTCTTTAACTCGAACGGCTCGGTTACGGTCTTTACAACTGACGGCACAACGTTGGTTGGGAGTGCACCCGTTGCAACCAACCACAGCGCCCTGTCGATTGTCAGCGCTGACAACACCTATGCCAGTGGCGATTTTAACGCGATTTTTGCTGGCATGCGTGACATTACAAGCACCATTCGCTCGGGCAAAATTGCCGCCCTTGTTGAGCTTCGTGATAAGACCCTGCCTGACATGCAGTCCCAAATCGATGAGTTGGGCCGCAATATGATGGAAGAGATCAATCTCATCCACAATCGCGGCACGGCGTTCCCACAGCTGGTTAACAATGTCACTGGCTCACGTACGTTCATGAACAGCGCTGGCCAGACTTTGAATTTCTCTGGCGGGGAAACGCGCGTGGTATTGTACGACGCCAATGGCGATGAAAAATTCTCAAGCCGGGTTCTTGACCCAGCAGGAATTAATTTTACCAATGGCGGTACAGTGGACTCACTTGCGTCGTCATTGCAGACATGGCTGCAAGGGTTAGACCCCCAGCTCACAAACGCAACCGTCAGCGTTGACTCCAACGGCAAGTTTAAGCTCAATCTTGGCACTGATCGATTTGGCATCACCTTTAGAGATGAAGACACCACTGTTAAGGGCAGTGATCCGAAAGACGTTACTGTTGCAATCGATCTTGATGCCGATGGAAATGCTGATCAGTCATTTTCCGGATTCTCAAATTTCCTTGGCTTAAATGATTACTTCGTCAACAGCCCCAGACTCTCGACGTGGGATTCAAAACTCAAGCAGGCCAACTTTAGCCTTGGCGTCGTTGGCTCGCGTGATCTTCAATTCTCAGACCAAACGAACCCCACCTTGATTCCCGGGGGCACCGTCACCGTCAATGCCGGCGATTCGTTGCAAACAATTGCCGATAAGATCAACCAAAACGCAGCCCTTCAGGGACGCATCCGTGCTGATGTGGTTCCAGAAGGCTCGGGCTTTAAGTTGCGCATCCAGCACGAGAAGGGCGAGCAACTGATCGTAACGCAAGCCGCGGGCAACAATAATGACGCGATCCAAGCGCTTGGCCTTGACCTGACGAATAGCGGGTTGGCCAATAGATTGCGCGTTAACGACACGCTCATTCAAAACCCGGCGCAAGTAAGCCGTGGCCGCGTTCAGTTTGACAACGTCACCGGACGCTACACGCTTTCGCCTGGCGACAACCAGATTGCGCAAGAAATGTCGCGGATGCTCAGCGGGCAGGTCTCGTTCAATCAAGCCGGTTCATTGAGCTCAGCAAACGTAACTTTCACTGAATACTCAGCCTCTATCATTTCATTTGCTTCGACGCTGCAGTCTGGTTCTGAAACTGACTTGAAATTCCAAACAGATCTTAGAACTTCGCTTGAGCAGAAGCACGGCGAACTATCGGGCGTGAATCTTGATGAAGAAATGTCAAACCTTCTCGTCTATCAACAAACTTATGCTGCTTCAGCCAAGGTTATTTCAGTCACACAGCAACTCTTTGACGTTCTGAATAACATTATCAGATAGCGACACGGCAGTAAGGATACTGAATCATGGTTACACGTATTGGAACTTTCGCAAATCAACAGGCGCTGATTCAGCGCATGCTCGATACGCAAAAGCGCGTGTTCGATGGCCAAACGCAAGTCGGCACCGAGAAGAAGTCGCAAGATTATGCTGGCATCGCCACAGACTCTTTCCGTTTGATTAATATTGAAAACGAAAAGAGCCGCATCGATCGTTTTGTGAACAACAATACGTCGGCCGAGGTCACGATCAAGGCGATGAATACCTCGGTTAAATCTGCCGATGACGTTATGCGCAAGCTACGCCAAGAGCTGGTTGGATTTGTTGGCCGTGATTTAACCGATAAATCGCCCCAAGACGTGAGTGCTGTCCGAGATATTCAGGAAAAAGCCTTCTCGGCACTGAACGACATGGAATTTTTCCTGAACCTCAAAATTGATAGCAAGTATGTTTTCGGAGGCGGCAGAACGAATGATGTGCCAGTCACGCTTCCCTATGACAATGTTGCCGATTTTCAAAAGATTTATGACGGCGTGAATGTCACCTACCCCGAAACGCGCGCGGCCCAACTGGTCAAAGCAACGTTCAATAATGTTGGTGTTAGCGCATATACCAACCTGACCTATGGTACGCCGGCGACCAACGTCTCGCAGGTCGATGCGTCTCCTGAGAATTTTGTGACTGCGAAGATGGACTCGACCAGCTTCGGCGACCTGACGTTCGCTAATGTGGGGAGCGAAGGCACCATCACGTCCTCGGTGAAAGGTGCGTTCTCTAACCTTGAAGTCGGCCAAACATTTGGGTTGGACTTGTCGGGTGGTAATAACGGCATCTATACGATTAAAGCGATTTCAGCTGACGGCCGCACCATCACCCTCGATCAGCCAGTAACACCAGGCACAGACGTTGCAGGCACTGGTGATTTGATGCGGTTCCTGCCGCCTAACGGTGCAACGATCTATATGTCTGGCTCAGCCAGCAATAACGGCCCCTACACGGTGCGCTGGCCTAAAAATGCTGAACTTGCTGCGGCCCCCTTTAGCGGCAACGTCGTTGATGGCAGCCGGATTTTTATCTCAGGCCAGGTTCTCAATACCACCCCTGAGACGGTGAAATTCGAGACTAAGCCTTATTACTTGGGCGATAAATTGGAAGTCGAGCACCGCGTCAGCGAAACCCGCACCATTAAGGTTGGCATAAACGGTCTTGACCCTGCCTTTGAGAAAGCGATCCGCGGCATCAGCCAGCTCTTGCAAGGCGGCTTGATCAATAATCAGCAGAAAGCGGTCGATGCTTTGGCGCTCATAAATGACGCCATCGAGCACTCAGCCAGTTCAGGCGAACTGCCGAGTGACCTGGAAGGCATTCAAAATCGCTTAGGCATCAACCAGAAAGTGTTGGCTGACTCTAAAGACGAGCAGAGGCAGTTCATGGCGTTCCTGGAAATCCGTCAAATTGACATAGAAAATGTCGATTCAACGGAGGCAGCCGTTAAACTTAATGATGATATTCGTTCGCTGAATATCTCATTTGCGACCCTGTCAAAGGTTCAACAGCTTTCGCTGGTTAATTACCTCTAGACTCTTGTTTTATCGCGTTTTGAGTGGGCGAACCGGAGTCCACTTCGCCCTAAAACGCTCTAAGTTTTAATGGACCATTCTGCCCAGAGCTGGCGGTAAGCGTCCTCCACTGCCCGTACATAAGCAACTCCATCGCACAGGCGCGAGTGCGCCATGCGCTGGCGTAAGCCCGCGCGCAATACCGACAACTGCGTGCGATTGGCGCTGAGCGAAACCGCACACTCAATATAGTCCTGTGGATTCTGGCACACGAGTTCAGGCATTCCTAAAGAAGTCAGCAGGCTTGCCCCAACCCGCCCAGCATGTGTGCGACCAACGAGGGTAACAACAGGAACGCCCATCCACAGGGCCTCACACGTGGTTGTGGTGCCATTGTAAGGGATGGTGTCGAGGGCAATGTCGACCTGGTTATAAAGATCAAGATGCCCGCTATCTTTTGGGTCCCATCCCCGCAACTCAATGCGCTCAGCACTGATGCCAAGCTCATCGAAGCGCGCGGTTAAGGCTGACCTTGTCGCGGCCTCGACCAAGGGTTTGGTTTTGATCAATAACCGAGAGTGCGGTACAGCCGCCAAAACAGCGCCCCAAAGGTCGATGGTGGAAGGTGATATTTTTGCAAGTTTGTTAAACGAGCCGAACGTGATGGGCCCTTGGGATATGCATGGCAGTGGCCCTACGGCAGGTGCTGAGATTGAAGGCGTGTAGCAGTGCATACCGCCAGGAATGCGCAACAAAGGTTCTGAGCTGAATGGATCACTTGAGCTTGGATCAGTAATCTCATCACCAATCCGTCCCTCGTACTGTGAAAGGCCGGTTGTTCCGGGATAGCCGATGGCCGTGATTTGAATGGGCGTGGCACGAGCGGCAAACACGTCAAGCCGATTGCCCATGGTATGGCCGGCAAGATCGACCAGAATATCGATGCGATCATCACGAATGAGGGTGCGCAGGTCTTCAGTCGAACGCGCCTGAATGTCGCGCCATTGATCTGCCATTTCTTTGAAACGCTGCGTCGTGGCATCAGGTAAAGCCACATTTGAGTAGCATGTCACATCAAAAAACTGACGGTTATGACCTCGTATCAGCGCTTCACAGAAGAAGCCGACCGAGTGATAGCGAAAATCAGCAGACACATACCCAATGCGTAGTTTGCGATTTGGATTGCGATCCGTTGATTCAAAGTCGCCTTCTTGGGCCAAGCCTGGCCTGCAAAGCCGGTGCTTGGCATATAGTTCGACGGGGTCATTGCTAATATTATGCAGCGCAAAGAGTTGGTTATTTTGAACAGCAAGATTGTTGGGTTCCAGAATAAGAGCACGTTCAAAGCATTCCAGGCCACGCGCGACATACCCGCGCTCAACCTGTGCGACACCAAGGTTGATGATCGCAGCCACATTATTAGGGTCAACAGAGAGAGATTTCCCAAAAGCATTAGCCGCTGCAGCGAAATGCCCCTGCCCCACATACACAACACCCAGATTGTTATGAGCTAACGAAGACTCTGGCGACAGCGCGATGGCGTGCTTGTAAACTAAGACTGCCTGATCGGGCTGGCCACCTTGATCGAGCGCGCTGCCTTTCATGATGAGTGTTTCGACATCATCGGGCTGCACAGAGAGCATTCTGTCGCATATTGAAATCACGTCGCCGAAATTGCGCGCCTCAAGTCGCAAAGTAGCCGCAAGACGCAACGCATCGCGGGCAACCTGAGGTACGGCGATTATTTCACTGACGACCTGCCACGCCGCGTCGTGAAGACCGGCGTGATAATATTTCAAAGCAACATTGAAGCGTGGGTCTGTCGTCATGCGGTCTTAGAAGGTTCGCACGACTACGCCTTGAATGGAATCCTCAGGCCGAAGCTCTGGGGCGGCTTGCATTTCGAATGTTGTCGGGCCTGCACACCAATTCCGCCACAAGTCGCGGTAGGTTTTTTCGAGCTGGCGCGTAAATCCGACTTCATCGCGTAACGGTGATGCGGCCATCATGGGCCTCATTTTTTGGCGGATTTCCGCCAAATATTGGGGGTCTCGGCCCCACGCAATGGCGCGTTCGATATAGTCATCAAGGCTAGGCGCAACAAGTTCGTTGGCCAGTCCCATGGCCGACATCAAGCTCAGGCCGACGCGGCTGCGATGATTTGTGCCAGCCATCGACAAAACCGGCACCCCCATCCACATGGCTTCACAGGTTGTAGTGGTGCCGTTGTAGGGAAAAGTGTCGAGTGCCAAATCGACCAATCCATATTGAGAAAGGTGATCGTGTACTGAGGGGACAAAAGACTCCATATCGATGCGTGCCGGATCGACCCCAAAGCGGGCAAAGTCATCGCGGATTCGTTTTTGAACCAACGGCTCGCGCAGCTGTTTGCACTTAATGTAAAACCGCGATCTCGGGACTGCACTTAGAATCTTGCACCACGCCGCGATGGTACGATCATTAACCTTCGGCAGCACATTGAACGAAGCAAAGGTCACATACCCCTTGTCGAGATGGGGTGCGGGTGCGGGCGGTGGCGCCTTTCCGTGGGGGCGATAACAATGAAAACAATTTGGCAATCTAATCAGTTTTTCAATGCTCAGTCGATCTGCGGCACCTTCAGGGTCGGCGTGGACATCAGTCAGGCGGTAGCTCACAGCAGGAACACCGCTGGTTTCGGGGTAGCCTAAATACTCGATCTGCACAGGGGCCATGCCACGCGCGGCAACGGGAAGCCGATTGCCAGATGTCTGACCCCCAAGGTCGACTAAGACATCGATTTGGTCCTCACGAATTCTCTTGGCGAGCATATCATCGGTGAGTCCGACAGTTTCGATCCATAAATCGGATGCTTTTTTGAATTCTTCCGTCACCCGATCACGACGCGAAGTATTCGAATACATGACGATTCTGAATTGAGAGCGGTCATGTTTTTCCAGCACAGGTTCAAAGAAATAAGCCACTGAATGCGTACGAAAATCTGACGACATATACGCCAGCGTAATTTTTCGGTTTGGATCGCGCACGTTGGCATGCGGCCTGGTCGTATCGGGCTGGTTTGTGGCAAACCGCTGACCAAACTCGCGCTGAATATCGAACACTTCTTGGTTGGTAATATCGGGCTCATAAAGGCTGGCAAAAGCATAATTTGAATAAAATACTGGTGCCGAGATCGTGTTCTTGTCGGCTGCAGCCTTCATTGCGTCGCGTGCTGGCGTGATAAAGTGCTGATCAAGCAGCAACACACCCAACGTATTATGCGCCATCGCGTTTTCAGGATCGATGGCGATAGCTTTGCGGATTTCAATTTCAGCTTCAGCGAGGCGTTGGTCTTCCAGCAACGTCCCCGCCAGCCCAAAACGAGCGAAAGCATTCTGGGGGCTTCGTTTTACAACAATTGAATACGCCGCAATGGCTTGGTCGGCTTGGCCCAGCATGTAATGAGCAACGCCAAGATTGCATATTGCTTCATCGTATAAAGGGTCGCGCGCAATCGCATTGCCCAGAGCCTTAATGGCATCTTCGAAACGAAACATGCGCAGCAACAAAGCACCGTGATTGTTGCTGATCACTGCCATGTCAGGGCGCGCTGCAACCGCCTTGCGAAAGTGACCCTCGGCTTCTTCCCATTTATTTTTCAGCGTCAATACAAGGCCAAGATTATTATGCACTTCCGCTGAATCTGGGCTGGCCTGATGCGCACGTTCCAGAGTTATAAGAGCCTGGTCATATTTTTCAGCTATTCTGAGCACGTTACCGTAGGCATTGAGTACGCCTGCATGCCCAGGATGCTGGGCCGCGGCCTCAGCCAAAAAGGATACCGCCTCGTCGGTGTTTTTAAGGTCGCGCATCGTGTTACCAAGGTTGGCTTTGGCCTCGGCATAATCTGCTTTGAGGGCAATCGCTATTCGATATTCATCAGCGGCATCGTGGTGGCGCCCAATACCTGACAACACGTTGCCGAGGTTGTTATGCGCAATTGGATCGTCGGGCGATAACACAAGTGCCTGACGATAGCTTATCTCAGCCGCGGTAAGATCACCGAGGTCGCGCTGAGCGACACCAAGGTTGACAAATGCTTCAACCGAAGTGGGATCTAATCTCGCCGCTTCTGTTAGCGCTTCAGCAGCTTCTTTGGGTTGCCGGACACGAATCAGCATTGTGCCCATCATTTGATGAACCTTTGCAGATGTACGATTAAAGACGATGGCCATGCGCGCACCAGCGATGGCATCGTCGATCCGCCCGATCCGCTGTAAAAGTGTGGCCCGCGCTAATAGCCCGTCACAATGCCCAGGACGAACCTGCAGACCCGCTTCAAGTTCGGCTAACCCATCTGCCGCACGGCCCTGATCCGCCAGCGCCATAGCCCGATTTATCACATACATCAGCTCAGCTGGCGCATGGCTGATGGCAACGGAGAAAGCTTCGGCCGCAGAAACAGGATTGCCTTGTCGTAATGCAATCAGGCCATTGATGTTATGGGCCTCGGCATCGTCAGGAGCGCGCCTGAGATGGTTGTCGACCAAGATCTGAGCAGCATTGAGGTCGTTGAACTCCAGAAACCGAAGCGCGTTTTGTAACAATGGCGCCGGACCAGAGGATTGAGTCATGAGAAAAGATTCAAAAGCAGACTAAAGCGCTATCAAACCCTTAAAGCCGCAAGGGTTAGGCTGGGTCAATGCGCTGTTGAGGAACCGCCCCAGCCGGGGCAACACCACCCTGCGCCGTAGCTGCATTGGTCCGCAACCCCGCCGCCAAGTTGCGATTGATCGTGATGAGAATATCGAGCTCTTTCGGATCGCTTGAGCGCAACGATTTTGTGGTCTGCTTATCGACAAAAATACTTAAGCTCATCACGTTAGCTTTGATTTCATCAGGCAACTGATTAGCTGGATCGGTCAAGTCGGCCTGGATGATGGTCCACAGCAAATGATTAAATCGCAAAGCTTTGGAATATTCTTCAACGTCTCTTGACTTGCTCTTGGCCTCTTCAAGCAGCAAGGCAGCCTTTGTGAAGGCCATAGCCTCCACTTCACGTGGTGTCAGATTGCGCTTTTGCTGCTGTTGATAAGCGGCAACTTTATCTTTTGACATTCGCGATCGCCTCCGCTTCGTACTTTAACAACTGTCGGCAGAGTTTAAGAGCCCGATAATGGTCGCCACCGAGGATTTGCTGAGAGATTTCAACCATAAGATCAATGGCGCGCGGGTCCATCGGCATCACTATAATCTCTCTCATCAAAAGGAAGTAGACGTCATGATAGTCTTTTTCCTTAGCGGGATTGATATACATATTGAGGATGACGTTATAAAGCTTTTTGCCGAAGGTGTCGGCCTTTTCCTCGGTAATAATATCTTTCTCGCGTACGACGGGAACGCGATTGAGAACGACAAATTCCGCCTTGACCGGGCCATTCGCGATAACCGCGGTCCCAATCAATACTTTTTCGTTTGGCTTGAGTGTCAACTTCAGAGGCATGATAGTTTCTTACCGAATTCGCCTGAATAAACCTTTAAGGACAGGCGTTTAACATACATTTGTCGGGTACGTCCATGCCACACGGCAAGCCCGCAGCCACCCCATAAACAAAGGTGCCAACGGTCTTAAGCCGCCACTAAGCTAGACTTAGTTGAAGAGTCGGAGGACAGCCTGCTCAGACTGCTGCGCGATCGACAGAGATATTGTGCCGAGCTGCTGGCGTGTTTGCAGTGAGAGCAAGTTAGCTGACTCTTCGTTGAGGTCAGCGTTCACCAAATCCTGCGCCCCACCCTTTAGGGTGTTGACGATATTTTCGGTGAATGCCCGACGAATTTCGAGCAACGATGACCGCGATCCGAAGGTTTGCGCAGTTTGACGCACAGTCGACAAGGCTGAGTCAATCGCGCGCAATGCGAAATTGATAGCCGAGATCGCCGCGGTTCCGGTTTGACCCCAAACGCTGGTACTTCCAGCAGTACCTGTGGTGACGGCTGAACGAGCCACAATTAAGCCGAAGTCAGTTGTGCTCAAACCACTGATGACCAATTGATTGATTGCTTTTGGCTCAGTGCGTTCATTGAAGCGAACGGTTAATGTGTCAGCACCGCTCTGGAATCCAGCGATGGAATTCTTGAGAAGGTTGACCCCGTTGAAACTTGCGTCTTCGAGCAGGTTATCAACCTGACTACGCAGCTCGTTAAATTGACTGCCAAGCTTAGCGCGCGTCGAGCTTTCGGGCTGCGAAATCGCCGATTGCGCAAGCGCCTTCATTTGCTTGAGTGTCGACTCAACGGCTTCAAGGCCTTGAAGTGCTGTTTTGATGACGTTGATGCCATCGGTGATGCCAGCCTTAATGGCCAACAGATCAGAAGCGCGGGTATTGAGATTGCGCGCCTTGAAGAAGGACAACGCATCATCAAGCGCACTATTGACCTTCAGGCCCGTCGCAAGACGTTCCTGGGTTCTACCGATTAAACCAGTCGTTCGCTGCAACGAAAGCAAATTCGTGCGCGTCGCTGTCGTAAGTGTAATGTCGCCCATACAGGACCTCATCTATCTTCTTGGAGGGGCAAGTGCCCGACCGTTTAGCGCCGCTCGTTCATAGCAAGTAGTGAACGAACGAATCACGTTCTGTGCGCTCTCATGCCTGGATAGAGGCAAAAGCAGAACAAAAGGTTAATGAGTCAAAACAATTACGGCGCAAATAAAAAGGGCGGCAGTTATTTCTGCCGCCCTTAAAACAAAATTAAGAGATCGTTTAGAACAACCGCAAGACGGCCTGTTCAGACTGCTGAGCAATACCAAGCGAGATCGTGCCCAACTGCTGACGAGTCTGGAGTGATAGCAAGTTTGCTGATTCTTCGTTCAAGTCGGCATTGACCAATGACGAGGCACCGCCCTTGAGAGTATTGACGATATTTTCAGTAAACTGACGACGCAGCTCCAACATCGATGACTGGGTACCGAAAGTTTGTGCAGCCTGTCGCACGGTGACCAGCGCCGAGTCGATGGCGCGAATCGAGGTGTTAATGGCTTTAACCGCTGCGGTGCCGGTTTGGCCCCAGACGGTGGTGTTACCAGCCACCCCAGTCGTAACAGCTGAACGGGCAATGATGGATGTGAAGTCGGCGGTCTTCAAACCGCTGATCACCAGCTGGTTAATAGCCTTGGGTTCAATACGCTCGTTGAACTTGACGGTGAGGTTGTCAGAACCAACACTGAACGGATTAGAAGAGTTCTTGAGCAAGTTGACACCAGCATAGCTGGCGTCTTCCATGACGTTGTCAACCTGGCTGCGCAATTCGTTAAACTGGCTGGCCAACTTGCCGCGCGTCGAACTTTCAGGAGATGCAACGGCTGACTGCGCCAGCGCTTTCATCTGTTTCAATACCGATTCGATCGTCTCAAGACCTTGCACGGTCGCTTTAATAATCGAGATACCGTTGACGATGTCATCTTTGATCGCAGACAGATCGCTAGCGCGTGCATTTAAATTGCGCGCTTTAAAGAAAGCCAGCGCGTCATCAAGCGCGCTATTAACTTTCAAGCCGCTCGCGAGTCGCTCTTGCGTTCGACCAATAAGGCCGGTCGTGCGTTGCAACGACAGCAAGTTTGTGCGTGTCGCAGTCGAAAGTGAAATGTCACTCATTGGTCAGCCCTTTCTAGGAATTACGACGTAGCAAACTCTGCGATACCCAAAGATTCCTTGGGCTAATGCTCTACTCAGCCGTATCAACTTCGCAGTACAAAATTTACGCGCTACACTTCTAAGCCGGATTCTCCAAACAAAACGTTAACGCCGCTCAGATCTTTCAATCACTCTGCGAAAGCAAAAACGGCGGCCCGCAAAGGCCGCCGTTTTTTAAAATTACTTTGATCAGAGCCCTTAGAACAACCGCAGGACGGACTGTTCGGACTGCTGGGCAATACCCAACGAGATGGTGCCCAATTGCTGGCGAGTCTGCAGCGACAGCAAGTTTGCTGATTCTTCGTTCAAGTCGGCATTGACCAAGCTGGAAGCGCCGCCTTTGAGCGTATTGATAATGTTTTCGGTAAACTGACGGCGAATTTCCAACATCGAGGATTGGGTGCCGAATGTTTGCGAGGCTTGACGCACCGTGACCAACGCTGAGTCAATCGCGCGAATCGAGTTGTTAATTGCTCGAACGGCTGCTGTTCCAGTTTGACCCCAGACAGTGGTGTTACCTGCAACACCAGTTGTAACAGCCGAACGTGCAATAATCGATGTAAAGTCAGCTGTCTTCAAACCGCTGACAACCAACTGGTTGATGGCTTTGGTATCAGTGCGTTCGTTGAACTTCACTGTCAGGTTGTCAGAGCCAACCGAAAATGCAGAGGTGGTGTTTTTCAACAAATTGACGCCGCTGTAGCTGGCATCTTCAAAGATGTTATCAACTTGGCTGCGCAGTTCGTTGAACTGGCTTGCCAGTTTGGCGCGGGTTGAGCTTTCTGGTGAAGACACCGCTGACTGCGCCAGCGCCTTCATTTGCTTCAACACTGATTCGACGGTCTCGAGACCCTGCACAGTCGCTTTAATGACCGAGATGCCATTGACGATATCATCTTTGACAGACGAGAGATCGCTTGCGCGTGCATTCAAATTGCGCGCCTTAAAGAAGGACAGCGCGTCATCAATCGCGCTATTGACCTTCAAGCCACTGGCAAGACGTTCTTGCGTGCGGCCAATCAATCCGCTGGTACGTTGCAACGACAGCAAGTTTGTGCGTGTCGCATTCGAAAGTGAAATATCACCCATGTGCTACCCCTATTCTAGGACGAGGGACGAAGTTGTTATTCACCGCTCCATTTCGACCCGGCCTAACGTTCTCATCGGCCACACGACGCACTGGTAACGGTTTTCAGTGGGTGTCTTGTAAGGGGCAGAGTGCAAAGATTTGGTTAACGACTCGCTGAATCTTCAGGCTGAAATACAAATCCGATAAAAAATTCATGCCGCGCGTAAAAAAAAGCGGCCCTTAAGGCCGCTGTGATTCGTCATTAACGATTTGTTTTTAATGCATAAATGGAAACGGCGGACCCGAAGGCCCGCCGTTTCACTCGTCCTAGAAGATTTTTTACGACAGAGATTAGAACAGACGCAAGACCGACTGTTCGGACTGCTGGGCGATACCGAGCGAAATCGTGCCCAATTGCTGACGTGTCTGCAACGACAGCAAGTTTGCTGATTCTTCGTTCAAGTCGGCGTTCACCAAGTTCGAAGCGCCGCCCTTAAGGGTGTTGATCAAGTTCTCAGTGAACTGACGGCGAATTTCGAGCAACGATGAGTTGGTACCGAAAGTTTGCGAAGCCTGACGCACGGTGACCAACGCCGAGTCGATGGCGCGCAGGGCCGAGTTGATGGCCGTGATCGCCACAGTACCGGTTTGACCCCAAACCGTCGTTGTACCAGCAGTACCGGTGGCAACGGCGGAACGAGCAAGAATGCTGCTAAAGTCAGAGGTGTTCAAACCGCTGACGACCAACTGATTGATGGCACTTGCGGCTGTACGCTCGTTGAACTTAACGGTCAGGGTGTCTGCACCAGAGGCGAAAGAAGCCGTGGTGTTTTTCAACAGGTTCACACCGTCGAAGCTTGAGTCTTCTGTGATGTTATCGATCTGACTGCGCAGTTCGTTGAACTGGCTGGCCAATTTCGCACGGGTCGAGCTTTCAGGAGATGAAATAGCCGACTGCGCGAGCGCCTTTGCTTGCTTCAGTGTGGCTTCAATTGTTTCTAAGCCCTGGACCGCAGCCTTAATAACGCTGATACCACCAGAAATGCTGTCTTTAATCGCAGACAAATCGCTGGCGCGTGCATTGAGGTTGCGGGCTTTAAAGAACGAGAGCGCGTCGTCGATTGCGCTGTTGACTTTGAGGCCTGAGGCCAAGCGTTCTTGTGAGCGGCCAATAAGGCCAGAGGTACGTTGCAGCGTCAGCAGGTTAGTGCGTGTCGCTGAAGAAAGCGTAATATCACTCATAGTGAAGCTCCTTTTCTAGGACGATGTCATGACGTTTCTGTCGACCAGGATATCGAAGACCAACTTCTGCTGAATCTTCCTTCCAGGATGGACACGTTATAGCTGCGTAGGTTCAGCCTGTCAAATGCTGACGTGGATAAGATCGAGTTACTAAGTCTGGTTATTGGTACAAATTTAGGCTATATATTTCAATGTGTTAGTAACTATTTTCTGGGTAAAACCCATATATATTAAGCGCGTAGGGGATTATAACTTTAATTACGTCATAATGAGTAATAAAGTAATTAAATTATGGGGTTTGTGTTGACTGAAGGCTACGTTGCCATTGCCATGGACGACTCGCGCTATCTGGATTTGGCAGCCAACTTGGCCTTATCCATTCGCCGCCTTGATACGCGCCCCATCAGCGTCATCGTCAACAAGGCAATGAGCATCAACCCGGCTTACCGCACACTCTTTGATTCCATTATTGAAGCCCCCGACGCCCCTGAAATCCGCGGCGCCATGAACAAAGCGCGGCTTTACGAGTTCACCCCCTATGACCGCACGATGTATGTCGACACTGACTGCATTTTGTTTAGCAGCCGGATAGAATTTTTCTGGCGTAAATTAAGCGGCCAGCCCTTCGCGGTTGAAGGCATTCGACAAACAACAGGCCCTGTGTTCGCGTGTTCGCTGGGCGTGAAAGATGCCGGCACAATCTGCACCCGTATGAAGGTGCCTCATGTCATTGTTTGCAATACCGGTGTGATGTACTTCGAGCGCAGCACTATCGCCGCCCAGATTTTTGAACGCGTCCTGGGGCTTTATCACAGCGCTGATCGCGACCACATTAGTTACCCGTTCAAGCATGCCGGCGAATACAATGACGAGCCTTTTTTTGGCGTTGCACTGCCCGCGTTAAACATTGACCCATTGGAATCAACGTTGACGCACCGGTTGCAAGTTACAACACCAAATATGATCGATGGCACATTCGATCTGGACGTGGGTGAGGTTCAAATCCTCAAGCAAGCAGCAGGGCAGCAGGCACAGCTTTGGTCGGGTGTGATTTGCCATTTTTGTGGACTGGCCCCCATGAATACCTATTTCGATTTGGCTGACCGCTTACGGCGCGAACAGAATTTTCCGGCCATGGATCGTGCTCAGTTTAGCCCTGTTGTGCTGCAAGCCCCGCTGCCAGCAATAGGACCGAGCTGATGACCAAGATGGAATCGATATCCGTCGCCACAAGTTTGGCCCCAGGACGCGATATTGAGTTACAGCGCACCGCAATCGAATCATGGCAGCGCATAGGCTTTACAGTTTCATCGCTCAATGACCCGCGCGAAGTGCCAGAGGTGAAGCGCCAGTTTCCGGGGGTTGCGGTGATGTCAGCAACCCGAACTGCCGAAAAAGCGACCGGCAAGCCCCTGCCCTATGTTGTCGATCTATTGCGAACGGCTGCCGCACACAACAAGACCGCATCAGTTGTGGGCTTCATGAACGCAGATATTATCCTGCGATCAGGCCCCGCGTTAGGGCAAGTCCTGGCAAGCACTGCGGCTCATGCGGCCGTTCTGCTGCCGCGTGTGGATATTCCTGACATAAAAAGTGCTGGGCTTTTCGTGCCCACGGGTAGCGAAAAGTACTCGGTTGGGTATGACGGCGTTTTTATGCCCCCACGCATGATTGAGAACCTTCCTGAGAACATATTTTGTATCGGGATGCCGTTTTGGGACTATTGGCTACCACTCATGCTGGCTCTTCAGGGGCTGGATGTGAAAACCATTGCATCGCCTGTGGCGCTGCATGTGCACCATGAGACGCGGTGGGATCAATCGATCTATCTTTTCTTCCACGCTTTAATGAGTGATGTGCTGAAAGTGACAGCTGCACAAAAACTGAAATCCACCACTCCTGCACTTGAGATCATGATCGACATGATGCAGCACAGCTATGAGGACATCTTTAAACGCGCTACCCAAACTGGCGCAGACACCGCCAGCATCGACTCGCTGGCCTCGTATTACGATCGCATTCAAGAAGTCGTCGTGCACCACATCAAGGCCAAAGCGCAGCCGTTAAAAGTGCCTGAGGCGGCCAGCCATACATCATGACAGCCGATAGTACGACCGAGTGCCGGAGTGGTGGATTTCAGTTTTTGTGCAGCTGTCACTTTCAGCACATCACTCATTAAAGCGTGGAAGAA